>JBIIQR010000012.1:0-12060 GCA_044341985.1 Burkholderiaceae bacterium | reverse complement strand
GTTAGAGCACTGATAGGTCAGGGGCAAGATAAGGGGTGCCATTGTAGTACAATGTCAGGCTGTTATCGGTGTTGAAAACGGCTTGTTCAGGTGGTCGGACAAGCGTTATCTGAAACCGCAAAAAAATCCATCTCCATTTCCGGGTGTTTGAATGAATCGTGCTCTACCAATGTTCGCTAAGTTCGTCTGCTTTGCGCTGATGAGTGTTTCTGTTGCCTTGGCTAATGAGGAGAAAGCGCCAGCGGTCGCTGATCCTGCCAAAGGTGGCACACTGTATTCAAATGGCGACCCATCGCGCGGTATTTTGGCGTGCGTCGCATGTCACGGTGCAGCGGGTAATTCGACCATCACACAAAACCCTAAGTTAGCGGGTCAGCACGACGCCTACATTCAAAAGCAATTGCACGATTTCAAAGGCCCAGGTCGTAACAACGCCGTCATGACGGGAATTGCGAAAGCCTTGGGTGAAGATGATGTGCGAAACATTGCCGCTTATCTTGAGCAACAAAAACCAGCTCCGGGTTCAGCACGTAATAAAAACACCGTTGATCTCGGTAAGAAAATTTACCGCGCTGGTATTGCAGAAAAACAAGTACCTGCCTGCGCTGGTTGTCATGGTCCAAATGGTGCAGGTATTCCAGCTCAGTATGCTCGCATAGCAGGTCAGCATCAGGATTACACCATTACTCAGTTGACGAATTTCCGCACCGGCACGCGTGCTAACAGTGCGCAAATGACAGCCGTTGGTAAGCGTATGTCAGACGAAGAAATGCAGGCTGTTGCAGACTACATCGCTGGCCTCAGATAATCGTTCGTCCGCGCGATTTTCACGAAAAGCGCGACAAATTCGATACAAAGGGGTGGCTGATGCCGCCCTTTTTTTATTAGTGCTCAGCTAATTAAATCACAAAGTAAATGAGATGAACGTAAGCACTGAAGGCATTGTTTTACAAACCCGACGCCGTTGGCTGTCGGATATCGTCGAGCTACTTTCCTCGATGCGTTTTTCAATTAGCCTGCTTACTGTCATTGCTATCGCATCAGTGATAGGTACTGTGGTGACTCAAAATGAGCCCATGGCCAACTACGTTAATCAGTTTGGGCCATTCTGGGCCGATATTCTGGGTCGGTTTTCGATTTATTCAGTCTACGCGGCGTGGTGGTTTTTGTTGATCATGGCATTCCTGGTCACTTCGACGTCACTGTGTATTGCGCGCAATGCGCCCAAGATGATCGCTGACATGAAGAGTTGGCGTGAGAGCGTGCGCGAGCAGTCGCTGCGTAACTTTCATCATCGTGTGGAATGGAGTTCGGCTAATAATCGTGAAGCGTTTGCACTGGAAGTCGGGCGCAGGGTGACGTCTAAAGGTTATCAATGGAAGCTCGTTGAAAAAGATGGCGCAACACTGCTAACAGCCAAGCAAGGCGCTGCTAATAAGCTGGGCTATATTTTTGCGCACTCTGCGATTGTGATTATTTGTATTGGTGGTTTGCTCGACTCGAATATTCCTATCGGCATTCAGCAATGGCTATATAACAAATCACCGTTTATAGGCAATGGCATCATCGCTGAAATTCCTGCAAAGCATAGGCTGGGCTTGGGCAATCCTTCGTTTCGCGGAAATACGTTTGTACCTGAAGGTGCGAGTAGCAATACTGCCATCATTTCGGTCGGTGAAGGCGTCATGATTCAAGAGTTGCCATTCACTTTGCAGCTGAAGAAATTCGTTATTGATTTTTATGCGACAGGCATGCCCAAGCTATTTGCTAGCGAAGTGCTAGTCACGGATCCTGAAACAGGGAAGACGTTTCCAGCCACAATTAAAGTGAACGAGCCGTTGATTTATAAAGGTATGGCGGTCTATCAATCTAGCTTTGAGGATGGAGGTAGTCATCTCAAGTTACTAGGTTATCCAATGAAAGGGCCGAATAATCAACAATTCCAAGTCGAAGGCGATGTGGGTCGTTCTACGCCACTTTTAGGTAGTACGGGCAGTGAGTATGTGATCGAGTGGTCGGGTTTTCGTCCGTTCAATGTTGAAAATACCTCTGCGGCGAATGGTCAAGATGTGCGTGCAGTTAATCAGAGCAAAGGATTTAGCGAGAAATTCACCACCAAGCTGGATGAGCAATTAGGTTCAGCCGCTAAAAACAAAAAAACTAAAGACCTCAAAAATGTAGGGCCCAGCGTTCAATACAAATTACGCGACAAGACAGGTCAGGCGCGCGAATTTAATAACTATATGCTGCCCGTGACTATTGATGGCGCAGAAATTTTTCTGGCGGGGCTTCGCGATTCTCCTGCGGATGGATTTCGTTATTTACGTATTCCTGCCGATGAAAAAAGCTCCATGAATGAATGGATGCGCTTGCGTGCGGCATTAAGTGATTCGAGTTTGCGTGAAAAAGCGGCAAATCGGTATGCTGAAAAAGTGCCGCTTGATGCGAAATCCAATGCAAACTTACGCGAACAGCTCAAAGCATCATCGACACGTAGTCTGAATGTATTCATTGGGGATCGCGAAGTTTCGGGTTACGTGGCCATTGCGCGATTCATTGGAAAATTGCCTGACGATCAGCAAGAGAAGGCGGCAGACCTGTTCATGAAGATACTCAACGGTAGTCTGTGGGAGTTGTGGCAGATTGCGCGTGAAAAAGACGGGTTGCCAGCCATGACAGCAGATGAAAAAAATGGCCGTTTCTTGCAGCTAGCAACCAATGCGATGGCGGATTCATTTTTTTATGAGGCGCCTATCTTATTGCAATTACAGGGATTTGAGCAGGTAAAGGCATCTGTATTCCAAGTGACGCGCTCCCCAGGAAAAAATGTGGTTTATCTAGGCTGTCTGTTCTTGGTGTTAGGCGTCTTTGCCATGCTCTACGTGCGCGAGCGACGTTTGTGGGTGTGGATTCGCTCCGATGCCGAGGGTGGTAGTCATGCCCTGATGGCGATGAGCACGCAACGCCGAAGCCTAGACTTTGACAAAGAATTTGAACAGTTGAAGGGCGATCTAACCCGCTCCTAAGCCTATCCCTGATTACAACCTGGGTAATCAGCGTCGTCCTTAGGCCTGCACTATACTGATCGCACTTGCATAGCCTGTCTTTAGCGGAGAGAAATAATGGAGTTGACCCAGAATCCTTCTTACACCGAAACCACGAGCTTTTTGAAAAGTCGCACATGGTTTGATTGGCTTTTCTTGGCCATTTTGTCAGCAGGCGCTTTGTTTGCGCTAAACCGTTACGGTGAGTTCATGGATATCTATGAAAAAGGTATCTTGCTCGCTGCAGTTCCGACATTTGTTTGGCTAGGATGGTATTGGCGACCAATGCGTTTGCTCATGTTGTCGATTGCTGCATTGTCGCTTTGGACGATTGCTCAATACGGTGGCAATCTCGAGATGGCGCAATCACGGTTTTTGCTCAAGTATTTGTTCTCCAGTCAGTCTGCCATCCTGTGGATGAGCATGTTGTTTTTCTTGTCGACGATTTTTCACTGGGGTGGTTTGCTGGCACGAACCGATTTTGGTTCAGCAGTGGGTAGCAAATTATGCTGGGTAGCGATCGTGATGGGATTTACCGGCATGATGGTTCGCTGGTATGAATCGTATTTGCTGGGTGCCGATATTGGCCACATTCCCGTTTCTAATCTCTATGAAGTCTTTGTTTTATTTTGTTTGATTACGGCTTTGTTTACCGTGTATTACGAAGAGAAATACGCGACTAGACAAGTAAGCGCCTTTATTCTGCTCATTATTTCAGCTGCAGTGGGTTTTCTTCTTTGGTACATGAGTAGCCGTGACGCACAAGAAATTCAGCCACTTGTTCCTGCACTACAGAGTTGGTGGATGAAGATCCATGTGCCCGCCAACTTTATTGGCTACGGAACGTTTGCTTTAGCGGCGATGGTTGGTGTGGCGTATCTTTTCAAATCTAAGGGTGTATTTGTCGATCGATTGCCATCGCTAGAAGTACTTGATGACATCATGTACAAAGCCATCGCAGTAGGCTTTGCATTTTTCACTATTGCGACTATTCTCGGCGCCTTGTGGGCAGCCGATGCATGGGGTGGCTATTGGTCATGGGACCCCAAAGAAACCTGGGCTCTGATTGTCTGGTTGAATTACGCTGCGTGGCTACACATGCGTTTGATGAAGGGCTTGCGCGGTCAAATTGCGGCATGGTGGGCGGTGATTGGTTTGCTGGTGACTACCTTTGCTTTCCTGGGAGTGAATATGTTCCTCTCTGGTTTGCACTCTTACGGCGAGTTGTAAAAGTATAAAAAGGCTGCCTGGTGCAGCCTTTTTTAATTCACGTATTCTGGTGATTTTCTGATGATGGAGTTCCTATGTTGATCAAGAGACCTCGTTTTATTCACATCCCGGGGTCTGAGATCACGCCGCAGCACCTGGTTGAATCGCGACGTTTGTTCATGCATCAATTAGCCGCAGGTGCGTTGACAGCAAGCAGTTTTGCCAGCAATGCCGTGTATGCAGAAACTGCGCGTCCTAGGCTGACTGCGCCACCGAATCCAGCGTTTACAGCCAAAGACACGCCAACAAAATTTGACGACGCGACTTCGTACAATAATTTTTATGAGTTCGGTACCGACAAGGGTGATCCCATGTTGTATGCCGGCAGCTTAAAAACCCGTCCGTGGACCATCAAAATTGATGGCGAGGTTAAGAAACCTCTCACCTTAGACATCGATGCGCTAATGAAGCTGGCGCCACTAGAAGAGCGTTTATATCGGTTGCGATGTGTCGAAGGGTGGTCGATGGCCATACCCTGGATCGGTTATTCACTCTCAGAATTGATTCGAAAGGTAGAGCCGACAGGCAATGCCAAATACGTGGAATTTACGTCACTCGCTGATCCCGCTCAAATGAAGGGCGTGAACAGTCGCATACTTGACTGGCCGTATGTGGAAGCTTTGCGAATCGATGAGGCCAATCATCTACTGTCATTGCTCTGTGTGGGTATGTATGGACAGACACTACTTAATCAAAATGGCGCGCCGGTGCGCTTAGTCGTTCCTTGGAAATACGGTTTTAAATCGGCTAAGTCGATAGTGCGGATACGCTTTACAGAACAACAACCCAAAACTGCGTGGAATAAAACCGCACCCGAAGAATATGGTTTTTACTCGAACGTGAATCCTGAGGTGGCGCATCCGCGTTGGTCACAAGCGACCGAGCGTCGTATTGGTGAAGATGGATTGTTTACACGCAAGCGTAAAACGCTAATGTTTAATGGTTACCCAGAAGTTGCATCGCTTTATTCGGGTATGGATTTGAAAAAATTTTACTAATCCTAAGCGTCAATGCGGAATCTCACAGCCGCTCACATTAAGCGAGTCAAGCTCGTCATTTTTCTCCTAGCGCTGTTGCCTCTGTTGAGTCTGATTGTGCGTGGTGTGAATGATAATTTGAGCGCTAATCCACTTGAGTTCGTCACTCGCGCAACTGGTGATTGGGCAATGTATTTTCTTTGCCTGACTCTGTTGATTACACCTTTACGTCGTTTGACGGGCCTGAATTGGCTGCTGCGACTTCGGCGTTTACTTGGGTTGTATGTTTTCTTGTATGCGTTTTTGCATTTCTTATGTTTTCTTTGGTTCGATCATTTTTTTGATCTGGAAGAAATGGGGAAAGACATACTTAAGCGACCATTCATTGCAATGGGGTTTACAGCGTTTGTGCTGCTAGTTCCGTTGGCCGCAACGAGTGACGATCGCATGATGCGTCAACTGGGTCGATGGTGGGGCAGGCTGCATCGTCTGATTTATGCTGTCGCGCCACTCGCCGTTTTACATTTTTGGTGGATGAAGTCAGGCAAAAATAATCTGCAAGAGCCTTTGATCATAGCGCTCGTGATGGCGTTGCTATTAGGGTCGCGTGTGGTGTTCTTGTGGCGTTCTCGGCTAGCCCAAGCGAACGCGGCTTAACCTGATTTAGATATTTTCTAGAACGAACAGATCAGACGATTTTTCTCGTTTGCGTATCAATCGGAATTGATCGCCATCGACCAGCACTTCGGCGGCACGACCGCGCGTATTGTAATTCGATGCCATGGTCATGCCATATGCACCCGCTGACATAATCGCCAGCAAGTCGCCCGACTCTATCGCGAGTGAACGATCGCGAGCCAGCCAGTCACCGGATTCACAAACCGGCCCAACGACATCATAAGTTTTTGCTGAATCGGCTCGTTGATTGATAGGCTGCACTCCATGCCAGGCTTCATACATCGCTGGACGCATTAGGTCATTCATTGCGGCATCGACGACGGCAAAGTTTTTGTTGCCACCGTGCTTAAGGTATTGAACTTCGGTAATGAGAACACCCGCATTGCCTACAATAGAGCGCCCTGGTTCAAACAGAACCGTAATCGGTTTGCTGTTGTAGCGTTCAGCGCGCCAGCCATCGATGCGATTAAAGAGGCGACCCAAATAATCACCGACTGCTACAGGTTGTTCTTGGTCGTAGGTGATACCTATACCCCCACCAATATCTACGTGGTGCAGTTCAATCCCAGCCTCATGCAGTTGATCAGCTAGTTCTATCACTTTATCCAAGGCTTCTAGCAGCGGAGCATCATCTAAAAGCTGTGATCCAATATGGCAATCAATCCCTGTCACTTCAAGGTGAGGTAATCCAGCAGCTACACGGTAGGTTTGTAAGGCGTCTTCGAATGCGATGCCAAATTTATTTTCTTTCAGGCCGGTAGAAATATACGGATGCGTTTTTGGATCGACATCGGGATTCACGCGCAGCGATACGCGAGCACGTTTATCCATACTAGCGGCCACGTCGTTTAATCGGTGCAGCTCTGGGATAGACTCTACATTAAAGCAGAGAATGTCATGTGACAGCGCCAGGCGCATTTCATCGCGTGACTTGCCCACGCCTGAAAAAATAACTTTTTTCGTGTCGCCACCGGCAGCAATCACGCGTTCTAGTTCGCCGCCAGAGACGATATCAAAGCCTGAGCCCAGCTTGCTAAGTAGATGAAGAACAGCGAGATTTGAGTTGGATTTAACCGAGTAACAAACAAGCGCACTTCCGTTGCCTCTGCCATGCAGTTGACAGGCCGTTGCATATGCAAGGAAATTTTCTGTCAAACTGGCGCTGGAGTAAACATAAGTAGGCGTCCCAAACTCTGCAGCGATACGATCAAGGGCTGCTTGTTCGGCATGTAATTTGCCGTTTGTATAAGTAAAGTGCGACATGATCAAGGCTAGCGAGATTGGGACGAGGAGTCACCGCCCCCTGCGTCTTCCGAGGGTTGATTTTTGGGTGGTGCACTGTCGGGTAAATACAGTGGCCCGGTTTGACCGCAGGCACTCAAACCTGTAATCAAAAACGCCGCTAGAATCACGCGCAAAGTGGTCATGAATGAAAAAAACTGGGTTTTGGTTTCGTAAAAAACGTCTAAGTGGAGTGTAGCATGACCGAATCAGAGTACTTGGTGCTGGCCGAAGCCGTGCTTAACGATATTGAAATCAGACTTGAGCGCATAGCCGATAGCAGTGATGTTGACATTGAATGCAGCCGAAGTGGGAATGTGCTCGAAATTGAATTCATTGATACGGATTCAAAAATCATCGTCAACACGCAAGCGCCTATGCAGGAAATATGGATGGCAGCGCGTTCAGGTGGATTTCACTACCGATTCAACGGGCAGCATTGGTTAGATACCCGAGATGGATCAGAGCTTTACGTCGCGCTGTCAAAAGTGGCTTCCTTACAGGCGGGTAGTTCGATCACACTATAACAATGCCTGTTTTCTATGGGCTAGTTGGTATCAGAACAATTCACTCTTCTGACCTTCTTCCGTTTTTTCTGATGGAGGCTTGGATTCAGACGGTGGTGAAATTCCCAGCGATCCTATGCCCCCCGTTTCTGAATATTCAGAATAAATATAGTCGCCGCCCGCGGTGGTTATTCCAGAGGGCGTTTCTCGTTCAACCGTAGCTATTCCGGGTAAGGCTTTTTGCATGTAGCCTATCCATATGGGCAGTGCGAGCCCGCCCCCCGTTTCGCGATTACCGAGATTTTTTGGTTTATCAAAACCTATCCACGCAACACCAACCAGCTTAGGATGGTAGCCCGCAAACCACGCATCAATGGAATCATTGGTAGTGCCAGTTTTGCCTGCAATATCAGGGCGTTTTAACGACAGTGCTCGCATAGCTGTGCCATGCTTGATTACGTCTTTCAACATGCTGTCGATCAAAAAGGCATTACGCGCATCGATGATACGAAGATTCTCATCACCTGCTTTTTCGGGTGTGACCTGAAATAGCGTCTTGCCATTGTTATCGGTGATTTTTGAGATTAAGTAAGGATTGATCTTATAGCCGCCATTTGCAAATACTGCATAGGCTCCAGCTAATTGCAGTGGCGTGACAGCACCAGCACCGAGGGCTAAAGTTAGATACGGTGGATTTTTTTCTGGATCAAATCCAAAACGAGTGATGTATTCCTGAGCGTATGCAGGACCGATACGATCAAGGATACGGATAGAAATCATGTTCTTCGACTTTGATAGACCTTTGCGCATCGACATCGGGCCTTCATATTTATTGTCGTAATTTTTTGGTTCCCACGTTTGGCTGCCCGTTTGTGATGCGTCGAAAGTAATTGGTGAGTCGTTAATTACGGTGCCTGGAGAGAGTCCCTTTTCTAATGAAGCCGAATAGATAAATGGCTTGAAAGAAGAGCCGGGTTGCCGCCACGCTTGCGTCACATGGTTGAATTTGTTACGGTTAAAGTCAAAGCCGCCAACTAACGCGCGAATAGCGCCATCTTCTGCACTAGCGGAGACAAAAGCCGATTCGACCTCAGGTAATTGAATGATGGCCCAGCCATTACCTTCTTGCATCACACGAATAATTGCTCCGCGTCGTATGCGTCGATTTGCAGGTGTTTTGTCCGTGAGAGCACTGGCAGCCAATCCAAGACCAGCTTCTTGAATAGTAATTTCTTCACCCGATGCCAGCAAGGCGCGAACGCTCTTGGGCGTAGCTGCCAACACAACGGCAGCCACGATTCCATCGCTATCAGGATGCTCGGCCAGCTCGGATTCAATCGATGCCTCGGCTTCCCCTTTATCAGCGGGGATATCCATATAGCCTTCGGGTCCGCGGTAGACCTGGCGCTTTTCATAATCCAATACACCTCGGCGAAGAGCTAGGTAGGCCGCATCCTGATCCGCCTTGGTGATGGTGGTAAATACATTCAGGCCGCGCGTGTAGGTATCTTCTTTGAACTGGTCGTACACCATCTGCCTAGCCATCTCAGCAACGTACTCAGCATGGACGCCGAACTCATTACTATCCATTTTGATTTTTAGTTGCTCCTCACGCGCCTGTTCATATTGAGCGGTCGTGATGTAGCCGAGATCATGCATGCGTTGCAATATATATTGCTGACGAGCTCGGGCTCGCTTGGGATTGACGACAGGATTATTAGCCGAAGGTGCTTTGGGTAGACCAGCCAACATCGCGGCTTCGGCGATAGTGATGTCGTGCAGTTTTTTCCCAAAATAAATCTGCGCGGCGGATGCGAAACCATATGATCGCTGCCCTAGATAGATTTGGTTCATGTATAGCTCAAGAATCTGATCCTTCGTCAGATTTTTTTCTATCTTCCAGGCGAGTAGAACCTCGTATAACTTACGCTTGACGGTTTGTTCGCTACTTAGAAAAAAGTTTCTTGCAACTTGCTGAGTGATAGTCGACGCGCCTTGCCGACTACCGCCCATTGCATTGTGTAATGCGGCACGTAGTATGCCCCAGTAATCGACGCCACCATGTTCATAAAAACGATCATCTTCGATGGCGAGTACGGCCTGTTTCATTACTTTTGGAATGTCTTTGTAGCGAACCAGGCTGCGGCGCTCTTCACCAAACTCCCCGATCAACATGTTATCGGCAGAAAAGACCCTCAGCGGCATCTTAGGTTGATAAGTCGCTAGTGAATCGATATCGGGCAGATTCGGGTAGGCCATCATCATCATGAAGCTGACGAGCAATATGCCAATTACACCGAGACCGGTGAGCACGCCAAAAATGCTCAAGGCAAGCTTGATCGGTGCAGGCAAACGGTCCCGGCGGGGACCTAAGGGTGAATCTCCCTCTGGAGCATTTGAATTCATGCGGAAAGCAGTAAGAAAGCGCTGATGCGCTTGATGGCACCCATTATAGCGGTTCAACAATCTAGCTTTCATGTCAGCTGATTTGTTGAACGCTTTGTTGCTTTGTGTGGGTAGTTATCAGCCTAAGTGTGAACTTAGTCAGCGCATTACGTCTGGATTTGACAACGCACGCAGGACTTTTCTTTACAGCCAAAAAAGGAGCTTGTTAGCATCGACAGAATTTTTAAAAATGCAATGGTATCGATGAAGGTATGGTTTGAGAATTGGACTTCTAAAGCGTTTTTTAACGCAGCGTTCGACGCCGCTACTGGGTATCGATATCAGCTCTGCAGCAATACGTGTCATTGAGTTGGCGCGTTTGCCTGATGGTTGGCGCGTGGAGCACTATGCTGAGCATGAATTACCTCGAAGCGTCATGCGCGAAGGCAGCATCGTTCAGCTTGACCAGATTACACAAGCCTTGAGTGATGCCATACAAAAATCGGGAAGTCGGCTTAAAGAGGCTGCTATGGCGCTTCCGCCGGGGTTAGTCATTCGAAAAATGCTGACATTACCGAATGATCTTTCCGAAGATGAGATTGAATTGCAGGTTGAATCGGAAGCGTCACAAAATTTACCCTTTCCACTCAATGAGTTAAATCTTGATTTTGGAGTTGTGGGCCCATCAGCCGTAAATCCTGGCAATGTCGACGTCATTTTGGTAGCGACGCGTAAAGAAACAATCGCTGAACGCCTAGAAATAGCTCAAGCCGTGGGTATCCGAACAGTGGTGATTGATATCGAGTCGCAAGCGTTAATGGCGGCATTAAATTTAAGGGAAGAATACGTGAATCCCCTTGTCACACCGCGTGCCCAAGCTGTTTTGCAAATGGGGCGTGATTCGAGTTATTTCTTTGTCGAAAATCAACGAGCGCTCATATTTGAGCATGAATTAAACATAGGGTTTCAGAGGTTACAGAAAGATCTTGATCGACATCCAGATCAGGTTGTGGCCACCACAGAAGCATTTTGTAGTGCGGTCTGTCAAGAATTCAAGCGCGCATTACAGATGTATTCAACAGCATCTCAGCATGTGCCCATCGATAAATTTTTTCTGTCCGGCCAGCAACAAAGCTTATCTCGCTTACCTTCAATGATGAAAGAACAGTTATCTGTCATTGCTGAATTTGCTAATCCTTTTGCCGAAATGAAATTTTCTCCCGCTGTCAATAAATCCAAGCTTCAGGCGGGGGCTTCTTCATGGTTAGTTGCTTGTGGACTTGCAATGACTGACAAAGCTTCATGATGCGATTTAATTTTTTACCCTGGCGTGAAGAAAGACGTCATCAAAAGAAAGCTATTTTCAATCGATTGGTGTTGTTGCATATCGCCCTTGCACTCAGCGTTGTTTTAGTAGTTTGGTTTATTAATGAAGAAAAACTAAACATACAGTCAGAAAGAAATATGCTGCTTAATTCAGAAATAAAAACCCTTGATGTAAAAATTCAAGAAGTGAGTATGTTGAATCAAGAAATCAATGCATTACAAGCCCGGCAAGCTGCCGTTGAAAAATTACAAGCGAACCGTAATCAGCCGGTTTATCTAATGAGTTTTTTAGCCGAGAAAGTGCCAACTGGAATCATGCTGAAATCCATAAAGCAAGGTGATCAAATTATTTTTTCTGGATTTGCTTTATCGAATGCACGCGTTTCAGAGTTGTTACATAACTTTAGTGAATCACCCAGCCAATTAGGTTTGGGACAGCCAGAGTTAATCGAAATAAAGTCAGCTACTTATAGCGCTGGAAAAGACAGTAGAAAATTATTTGATTTCACTTTGGCTGTACCAAATGCGGTTCGGTAAAACTAATAATGAAAAATAACAATATTCTCCTAAATATAGTTCAAGCTTTGCAAGCTT
>JBIIQR010000255.1:0-3426 GCA_044341985.1 Burkholderiaceae bacterium | reverse complement strand
GTCTTCAGCTTCAACTCTCAACTACTAAACGTAACCACCACTTATTTTTTGTCTTCGCCGTCAGGCGGAGGCGGTGGTGGTGTGCCGTAAAGTAGCGCTGCCACTCTAGGATTTTCTGCAGCAATTGCCTCAAGCAGTGAATCCACCACCGAAGCCAGTTTTGCAGAATCCGCTGTCCCCATCCATTGGGAGCGGTTGTTTCTAATCATCAGTAGTTGTTCAACCGAGCATTGCTTGGAACGTTGCTGAAGCCAGTTGAGTGCGCGCGAGCGGCGCTTGGTCACATCTTGTTCATCAATACCGATAGCCCGAAATTCAGCCACTACGCAGGGTGGTCCCTCTGCCTTGGCGGTTTTCGTTACAGCACCAACCTCTGTCGTTGTAGCGCTAGCAGCAGGCACTGCGCCAGTTGCCGGTTTTTTTGCATCGGGCTTGGTATCGGCCACCACAGGTGTTGCGCCAGCCTTGTTAGAGGCGTCTGCGGGTTTTTTAGCATCTGGCACAGCAGCAGCGCTAGGCTTGGCCGCAGCACCACTTGCAGTAGCTTTTGCATCAACCTTCGACGTATCGGCTTTAGTATCAGCCTTAGCATCGGCCGGTTTGGCGGCAGTTGGCGGCGAAGCCGCTGGGGCATTTTGGCCGTGAGCCGATGACATCGCTAGTGCCAACAAAAGAAACATAGGCGTAATGGTGAAGACGCGCATGTCACTTAACCTTTGGCTGTTTGATCTTGGTACAAGATGGTGATGCTGATACGACGATTGCGCGGGTCGGCCGGATTATTGGGGACGTAGGGTACGGTATCGGCGACACCTTCTATACGATAAAAGCGACCCGGCGGCAGGCCGGCCTCAGCCAATAAACGGCGCGTAGCTTCAGCCCGCATGCCAGACAGCGACCAGTTGCTGTTGATGCCATCGTCATAGGCCAAACTATCGGTATGACCGCGCACCGCCACCTTATTCGGCATTGATGCGAGCGATTTGGCTACTTCTCTAATTAAGGTGAAAGCCTTTGCTTGCATCTTATTGGTACCCAGACCAAACATAGAGAAATCGGCCTTGTCGATGATTTCGATACGGAGACCATCTTTTTCGCGAACGAACTTAACCTGATCTTTGATCTTCTCTAACTCTTTATTCATCGAGAGTTTTTCTTTGACTTCTTGCTCTAGCTTGTCAAAATTTTTCTGGTCAGTTTCGGCAGCGATTTTTGCGCGCTCATCAGCTGAAATCTCTTCCGGATTTTTGTTCTTGGTTTCGTCTTTGGTTTTGCCGTCACCCGATTGAGTGCCGGCTTCTGAGCGTGGTGTTTCTCGTTTGAGGAAACTGGTACTTTTGCCCGCATAGGGCATGGCATCACTGTCCATTACCGAAAAGCCACCGATCAAACCGCCCGGTCCGGGTCGTTCAGCCATTGCAACGGCACTATGCGAAGTGGGGCGAAAGTAATCAGCGATACTTTTTCGCTGAGCATCATTGGTAGCGCCCAGCAGCCACATAAGAAGAAAGAAGGCCATCATGGCCGTCATCATGTCTGCGAGCGCAATTTTCCAAGCACCACCATGCGCACCTGCATGGTCGGCATCTAATTTTTTCTTTTTGATTATCGGCGCAGGGCCGGCAGGCGCAGCCGCTTCCTCCTCGACGGGAACACTTTCCTCGTCGGGGTCGATAATTGGTTCGTCGTTTACGTCTTCTTTTGCTTCTTCGTCAGCCATCGTGCTTTCTCATGCAGACTTGTCGGCTTATATATCGACTCATGCCGCTTAAAATGAAGCCACGCCTGCTTCAGTAGTGTGAGTATTGTGTGGGCGTGTCCTTTATGAAACATAATACCGCACATATTTCCCCAAAGCATACTTTCCAGCCTGCCTACCTGCCATGACTTTCCGTGTTTTAGCCCCGTTCAGGGCACTGATTCTGGCGTGCCTCTGGGCTGGGACAGTTGCCCATGCTCGCAGCCCAAGCCCACCCGAGGCTAATCCGGAAGCAGCCACAGGCCTTACTGAGACCGCATTAGTCCGTTCAAAACGCTGGATGGCCGCTGCGGCCAACCCGTTGGCAACGCGAGCCGGCGATCAAATGCTGCGTGAAGGCGGATCGGCGGTGGATGCCGCGATTGCTATGCAATTAGTGCTGGCACTGGTTGAGCCTCAATCGTCAGGTTTGGGTGGTGGGGCTTTTCTGTTGACCTATAGCGTGGCGAATGGTCGCGTGCAAAGCTATGACGGTCGCGAGACTGCGCCAGCGGCGGCCGACGCCAACCGTTTTTTGAATGATGGCAAAGCGATGCCATTTGCAGCGGCGGTGAATAGCGGTAAATCTGTCGGAACTCCAGGGCTGCTGCGCATGCTAGAACTGGCTCATCGCCGGCATGGCCGCTTAGCGTGGTCGCGTTTGTTTATGCCCGCCATTGAGTTGGCTGAGCAGGGCTTTCCTGTATCGCCACGCCTTCATGCACAAATTGCAGGTAATCGCGATTTGTATGCACAACTTAGTGCACGAGATTATTTTTATCCCGCAGGTGAGCCTGCCCCGATTGGATATGTTCTGAAAAATCCGCAACTAGCGGAGGTGCTGCGCCGTGTGGCTAAACAAGGCGTCGACGTTTTTTATCAAGGCGAGATTGCACAAGCTATCGTCGATGCGGTGCATGCGCATGCTCAAGCGGGTGATTTGAGTATGGATGATTTGAAAAATTATCGAGCAAAAGAGCGCGCACCTGTTTGCAGCAACTACAAACAACTACGCCTATGTAGCATGGGTCCACCTTCTTCAGGCGGCATTGCCGTGCTGCAGATGTTGGGTATGTTAGAGCAGCATCATATGAATCAGATGATGCCTATGTCACTCGAGGCTGTACATTATTTTTCAGAAGCGGGTCGCTTAGCGTTTGCCGATCGTGAGCGTTATGTAGCGGATCCTGATTTCATATCGGTTCCGGTGGCTGACTTGCTTGATCCAAATTATTTGCGCGCGCGCGGAGCGCACATTGATAGTCGCGTCAGCATGGGTGTTGCCTTACCCGGTGACGCATTCAATTTGCTAAAGAAGCGTGGTGCTGACAATGCGCGCGATCTACCTTCGACCACGCATTTGGTGGCCGTCGATCGTTACGGCCATGGTGTTTCGATGACGAGTACGATTGAATCGGAATTTGGCAGTAAAATTTTTGTTCGCGGATTTTTATTGAATAATCAGTTAACCGATTTTTCATTACAACCTAAAGATGCCTCTGGTCAGCTGGTCGCCAATCGAGTGGAATCAGGTAAGCGCCCACGCAGCTCGATGGCACCCATTATCGTCACCAAAAATAAGCAGCTAACTATGTTGGTCGGCTCCCCGGGTGGTAGCTCGATTATCAATTTTGTGGCTAAGACGTTGATTGGGGTGATTGATTGGAATCTCAACGCCTACGAAGCGA
>JBIIQR010000254.1:0-3444 GCA_044341985.1 Burkholderiaceae bacterium | reverse complement strand
AAACCAATTAATTTGCATGAAGCTTAGCTAAAAAATTCAGACTACAAAAAAGCTGATGAGTCCATGCAGATTGAATATGAAATGGAATGGAAGCGCCTAAGTTCGATTTCAACAACCAATAAATCAAAACGGCCCATTCAACTTTACGATAGACAGATTCAAACACGCCGCAGTGCTGACCCACACTAAATGCGGCAGCATCAGCCAAGTAGAGACACGCGAATACGACCACGGAAGTATAGTGAGTATGAGCACTGATAGCCACAAAGCGCCCACTTCCATGAGTGCGATGTCGGGCCTATGCAATTTGAAGAACAGCACACTCCAAAGTACATTCAGCACACAATTCATCAGCACAGCGGCTAAAAAATAGTGTTTCTCTTGTGGATTGGCGTTGCGCCACGCGCGCACGCCTGCGATGCTGGTGGTGATGTACAGAAAAGTCCAGATTGGGCCGAAGGCCCAGTCAGGCGGTTGCCAGTAGGGTTTGACAAGTTGCAGGTACCACGGGCCGATTTCGGTAGCTGCGCCGCCGATGCCGCCAACGGCGAGCACCAGCAGTACAGCAATTATCGTAGGTTTCTTGCTGGCGGGGGCCAGTTCAATCACGTTGTCATCACACTTTCGCGAGACCGAGTAAATGTGCCATGTCTTTGAAGAAGATCTTCACATGCGCCATAGGTTTCGCACGAACAAGTTGTTTGTTCATGTACGCATCGAAGGTCAGCTTCTGGACATCTTTGTCTTTGCACATATCGACAAAACGCTCGCGTCGTTTGTCGCTTGAGTACCAGAAGTATTGCATGATACCCAAGACCCAGAATACTTTGCGATGATCTTTCATAAACCGCTTACGTGCTTTGGCGAGACTGCGCACATTGCCTGTGGCGAGCAGCTCTTCAACCGCATCGCCCGCTAAGCGACCGCCTAGCATGGCGTAATAAATACCTTCACCCGATGCGGGTGCAACTACGCCCGCAGCGTCACCAGCGAGTACGACATCACGGCCGTTATCCCAGACACGCAAGGGTTTCATTGGTAGTGGAGCACCTTCACGACGTAAAGTAACGGCACCTTTCAAACCAACGGCTTCACGCAAAGTGGAGGTGGCATTACGTAATGAAAACCCTTTATCTGCACTGCCGGTGCCTATCGATAGCGTGTCGCCATGAGGAAAAACCCAACCATAAAAATCAGGTGATAGATGACCTTGATAAAACACATCGCAGCGCGTGTCATCGTAGTCGTGAGGTTTGAGTGCCGGTGCTTTAACTATTTCGTGATACGCAAAAACATATTTGGTTTTGTCGGCATCAGGGATGGTTTGCTGTGCGACTGCTGAGCGTGCACCGTCTGCGCCAATGATGCTGCGAGCACGTACGGTGTGTCGCTCGCCGTTGTCGCCATCCATATAACTAATGGTGCTGATGCCGTCGGCATCTTTGCCTACTCGTTCAAATTTACCGTTGCGACGTATTGCGCCATGTGATGCAGCGCGTTCACGCAGCCATTCATCAAATTGTTCACGATCGACCATGCCAACAAATCCACCTTCGATAGGAATGTCGACTTTAGTGTTGGAGGGCGCAATCATGCGCGCTGAACGAGCTTTAGCAACCAACAGCTCATCAGGGATCTCAAAGTCTTTAATAGCGCGCGGTGGTATCGCTCCGCCGCAAGGCTTAATGCGCCCAGCGCGATCAAGTAGCAGCACGCGGCGACCGCGTCGCGCCAGATCATCGGCAGCAGTGGCGCCTGCTGGTCCGCCACCTACAACGACCACGTCAAATTGTTCTTGTGTGCTCATGATGTCTCCTCATCCTGTGCTGCTCATGTGAGTTAAATTTTTAATGCCGCATTGATGTTTCACGGTTGATCAAACGCTATCCCATCTACTTCATGAAAACGACGGCTGTGCCATCGATTCTTCCTCTTCTTGCTGCTGTTGCTCTGTCATTGGTATGCGCAGTGCTAGTAGGGCTGACACGATAAACAACAACGCTTCTGCTGCAAATACGCTTGCGTAAGCAGCTCCAGTGGAGGAAATAATCCAGTGCGCAAAATCACTGGCTGCTGTTCCAAGTAATCCACCAAAGCCGAAAGCAATCGCCTGTGATGCACCCCACAAGCCCATGCGTATACCTTCTCGTGAAGCGCGACCCTGCGAAGCGAGTCGCATCATTTGACCAATGGCTGCAATCGAGAAAGCGCCGTTTGCAGCACCCATTAAAAATACATTCGCTTTGAGTGGCCACGGTTCGCCTACGTGGCCTGCAATCGTGAGGCCGACGAGTGTGATGGCAGAAGCGATGCAACCACCAACACACCAAAGTTTGAGAGAGCCAGCGCGGCCTTGCGCAAACTTGCTTCCAACAAAAGCGACGATCAACATGCCGATTAACACGCCCGCATGTTGCACACCTGAGAGTGAGGTAGATTCGCCGGGGGTGAATCCAAATACTGTGCCAGCAAACGGTTCAAGAATTAAATCTTGCGCGCTGTAAGCCAACATGGAGATAAAAATAAAAATAGTAAATTGACGCGCCGCGTCTTCTTTCCAAACATCCGCTAACGCAGTGCGAAATGACACAGGCTCGGTCAGTGCGACGGGTTCAGGGATAACATCACCCGGATCATTCTCGAGTCTGAACAAGGCAATCAGTGTCACTGCGAGTGCGGTTGTGCATACCGTGAGGGTGACGGCGAATAATCGTGTCGGTGAATACGGGTCGAGTAATTTACCTGCTGCGCCGGCAGTAATGGCAAAGCCGACGATCATCATTAGCCACACGGCGGTGGCGGCTGCTGCACGTTTTTGTCCATCAACGCGCATGGCGAGCAGTACGAGTAATGACGTACCTGCAGCACCAACACCCAAACCTATCATCACAAAACCGACAGTGGCTAGCGCCAGGCCGAGTTTGGGTGAGTCAGCCATCAATGAGGTTGAATATGTGGCTGCCATAGCGCCCGCAGCGAGCATCACCATGCCGCCTATGATCCATGGTGTACGACGTGAACCTTGATCAGATCCATGACCCATGCGTGGTCGTGACACCTGCACGAGATAATGCAATGCGACGAGTGCACCTGGTAACAACGCAGGCAAGCTGAGCTCCACCACCATGATGCGATTGAGGGTCGACGTCATCAAAATAACGATGGCACCCAATGACGCTTGTACTGCGCCTAAGCGAATGATTTCAGACCAGCCAAAAGATTTTGGATTCATTATTTTTTTATCCCATTAGGCTGCGTAGTGCAAAGGCGGAGACCATCATTCCCGCCACGAGCAAGGGCACACCAAACGCTGAAAGTTTTATTGCGCGCTCTGTGGGTGAGGCGACGAAATACTGCATCAACTGTAATTGCCCAAGTACCAGCATGATCACGACCAATGCTGGTACGACTTTGTTCCAACTAAACAGCATCGCGATCACCACC
>JBIIQR010000253.1:0-3457 GCA_044341985.1 Burkholderiaceae bacterium | reverse complement strand
CCGAGGGATTCGAACCCTCGATACAGGTTTAAGCCCATATGCTTCCTTAGCAGGGAAGTGCCTTCGACCACTCGGCCAGGTCTCCACTTGCGGACAGGGATAACAACCCCATCGCGACAAAGGCGATAATCATATCTTTTGAGCAGGTTTTGGTCAATCAAAGTCCCTTAACCTAGCAAATTCAATGGATTAGCGCTTAGTTTTTCTTCTCTGGCTTGTCCGATTTTTCTTTATCCTTCTTTTCCACGATGATAAGTTGGTCACCATCGGATAAACCATCGGGTGGATTCAAGACAATTCTGTCGGCCACGGTTATACCGCTTAAGACTTCAACCTTTTGTCCGAAATCTTTACCGAGCTGCACAGCGTGAAGTTTGACGATGCCCTTCTCATCAACCGCAGCAACGCGTGGTCCCTCGCCTCTAAGTAGCAAGGTGTTCACTGGCACCACCAAGGCTGCGGTGTCGCCTGCAGGTACGGATACATCCACATACGCACCAGGCATTAATGCGCCGCTCTTGTTATCGATCGTAATTTCAACTTGAAGGCTACGACTCGCTGGATCAATTGCGCGAGCTGTACGCACAATTTTTGCCTCAAATTTTTGACCTGGGCGTTCTGGTTGCTTTAACGTGACCGTTTGCCCAGCGCGTATGCCGGCTGAGTACACCTGCGGTACATTCACATAAAGTCGCAATGGATCCATTTGCGTCAACACGAATAAAGGTCGGGTGGCACTTGCGCCTGCATCAATCAAATCACCCACGTTGACATTACGCTTAGTAATCACGCCGCTGAAGGGCGCAACGATACGTGTGAATGATAGTAAATCTTTGAGTCGCTGAATATTCGCATCGACTGCACCGAGATTGGCGACTGTCTGCTCATACATGCTGCGACGCTCATCGTATTCTTGTTGAGATACTGCGCGTTGATCTAGCAATCCCTTCCAACGATCAACAGTGACTTTAGCCAAGTTCAATGCGGATACGGATTGCTGGCGCGCGGCGACTGCTTGCGCTAACTGCTGCTCGATTTCAGGGCTGTTAATTTCTGCAAGGAGTTCACCTTTTTTAACTGAGCTACCAATATCTTTAGTCCAACGCACCAAGTAGCCACTCGCACGTGAAGAAATCGGTGCTTCAATTTGACCCAACAATGTACCTGGTAAGGAAATCGTTTGATCAGTCTTAGCAGGTTCTGCGTGAGTTACGGTTGCGTAGTACTTACCCCGACTTTTAGTATCGGCGGCCAAGGCTAAGGCTTCTGATTTATGACGCATCATCGTCATGGCAGCACTACCTAGCAGCACGAGAAAAATGACGAAAAAACTTAGGCGCAAGCGGCGCCATGTGCGAATGCGGCGTATTTCTTTTTGACCGGCGCCCTGTATAGCAAGTGAAGCGTGACGTGCTTTAGTCATCTTTTAAATCCTTCGTGCAGAAGCGGTGATGTCAGCGGCGCGTTGGCGCCTTGCGATATAACGGTGCGCCGATGCAAACAAAACCGGCACAAAAAACAAGGTAGAAACGGTGGCAAACAATAAGCCGCCAATAACAGCTCGTCCAAGCGGCGCATTTTGTTCTGAGCCCTCGCCTAATCCCAACGCCATAGGCAGCATGCCGATAATCATGGCGGCGGCTGTCATGAGTACAGGGCGAATACGGGTTGAACCTGCTTCGAGCGCAGCCGATAGCGGTGGTATGCCTGCTCTCAAGCGCTGCAAGGCGAACGAGACCAACAAAATACTATTCGCTGTTGCTACACCCATGGTCATGATGGCACCCGTAAGTGCTGGAACGCTTAAGTGTGTGCCCGTCAAAAACAGCATCCATGCAATCCCTGCCAACGCGGCTGGCAACGCACTCACTATGATTAAAGGATCGAGCCAGCTCTGGAAATTCACAACAATTAAAAAATAGACCAATACGATGGCAGCTGCCAAACCAATTAACAAACCGGTATACGACGACTTCATCGTATTAACCTGACCGCGTAACGTGAGCTTCTGCCCTTTTTTTAACGCCGGTTGCATGGCTTCGACTTCTTTGTTGATTTCCTTTACCAGACCACCAAAATCACGTCCTTGCACACTGACGTAAATATCGATGACGGGGGTAATGTCATATTCGGATACGACGGCGGGCTGCACGGTGGGTGTGACGTTCACTAAGTTACCCAACAACTGGCTTTGCCCACCCGGTGCATTGACTGGTGTGCGTAATAATTTATCGAGTGAGTTGACGTGATATTGCGGGGTTTGAACCAAGACGTTGTAGACCACGCTATTGGCTGGATTTACCCAGAATGCTGGTTGTGTCTGGAAACTACCTGATAACGATACCAATACGTTTTGCGCTACATTCGCCGCGGATAAATTCAGTGCTTGTAATGCAGTGCGGTCAGTAGTCAATTCAATGGTTGGCTGATCAAGTCGCTGATGAATATGCGCGTCGACTACACCAGGAATTTTTTCTACTTTAGCGAGTAACTGCTTTGCCATGGCGTAGCTGGCATTCATGTCTTTACCAGAAAATTGAATATCGATGGGCGCTTGCGAGCCAAAGTTCAAGATCTGCGAAATGATGTCAGGCGGCTGAAAATAAAACTCGGTACCTGGATACAAACGCGGCAATTCGGCGCGTAGACGGTCGATGTGTGTTTGCGTCGGTCCATGCCCCTGCCTTAATGAAATGAGAATTTCACTATCAATCACACCAAAGGTTCCAGCATTGTTGTACGACATGTTCATACTACTGATCGTGACACCAATATTAGCGAGTACCGCATCCAGCTCTTTCTCTGGTATTAGTTCTCGGATAGATTGTTCAACCTGATCCGATAGACGTGCGGTCTCTTCAATACGAGTGCCAGTTGCTGCCCGCATGTGCAATCTGATTTGTCCTGCATCGACTGCCGGGAAAAAATCTTCGCCAAGGACAAAGAATAAGCCACAAGACGCCACACAAAAACCTAGAAAGAACGTCATGAATGCGCGACGTCGAACCAATAACACGCTCAGCGCAGCAAGATACGTTGCTCGCATTCTCTCAAAGCCTCGGTCAAAGGCTAGATGAATACGGCGCATCATGTTGGGATTGTCTGAATGATGTGATTGTAGTTTCATCATCATTAGCGCCATGGTAGGCACTAAGGTACGTGATAAAAAATACGACGCCAACATGGCAAACACTACGGCTTCAGCTAGCGGCACAAATAAATAACGTGCTACGCCCGTCAAGAAAAACATCGGCAAAAATACGATACAGATACACAGCGTTGAAACGAGCGCAGGTACAGCAATCTCACTAGCGCCATCAAAGATGGCTGTATAGAGATCTTTACCCATGTGGATATGGCGTTCGATGTTTTCAATCGTGACCGTCGCATCATCGACCAAAATACCGATGGCCAGCGTCAGCCCACCCAAGGTCATGAGGTTGATGGTTTCACCTAA
>JBIIQR010000011.1:0-12217 GCA_044341985.1 Burkholderiaceae bacterium | reverse complement strand
GCAAGTCGGGCGTGCTGGTGTTGGGCACTAGTGGATTGCTAACGAGTATGGCGAGTTGCTGCAAGCCTGCGCCACCCGACCCCATAGTTGGGTTTATTACGCGTGGTAAGGGCATTTCAATTCATCGCGCGAGCTGTAAAAATTTTTCGCAAATGTGTCTGCGTGCACCGGAGCGCATGGTGCAAACCGAGTGGGGTGCATTGACCACGGACACGGTGTATCCCGTAGATGTGTTTGTGCAGGCGAGCGATAGACAAGGTTTGTTGCGCGACATCTCAGATATTTTTTTGCGCGAAAAAATCAATGTGATTGGTGTGTCGACGCGCAGCAGTAAAGGTCAGGCATTTATGTCGTTTACGGGTGAGATTTCATCAACCGCTCAATTACAACGCGCACTCGGTGTGATTCGGGATGTGAAAGGCGTGTTGGAGGTTAGGCGAACGTAAATCGAACCTAAAGCGAACCTAAAGCGAACGTAAGCCAGCGCAAAAGAGGCGTGCTTGCAGGGTGTTGTAAGGTTTTGGCATGTCATAAAACTAAGTTTCGCTGGATATCTGCCTTGTGAGACTGGCAGAAAGATTCAAAGCTGGCTATAATCCGGCCTCTTTAGGCGCGTAGCTCAGCTGGTTAGAGCACTACCTTGACATGGTAGGGGTCGTTGGTTCGAGTCCAATCGTGCCTACCAAATTTTTCTTAAAAATCATGTGGTTTGCGTGTTTTAAGAAAACTTTGGAATTAAATTGTGACTAGCAATGAGTTAGTCCCTTTATTTACTAAGCAGGAATTTTTGTAAGAGCGAGAAAGGCACCACGGTTATGACACCGCGAACTAGCACCACAACCTTTGGTTTGATTCGCTAGTCCGATTCTCGGTTTTACTATGCAGTGAGAAAAGCGCGGCTAGCCCGCGTTTTTTTATGCCTCAAAACAGGCGATTCTTTGCAGGAGAATTAATATGATTTCGATTCGACTTCCCGATGGCTCGCAGCGCGAGTTTGACTCACCTGTCACCGTAGCGCAGGTTGCGGCCTCAATAGGCGCTGGTCTAGCCAAAGCGGCACTCGCTGGCAAGGTAGACGGTGCGTTGGTTGATACCTCACATTTGATTAGTCAGAACGCTGAGCTAGCGATCATTACCGACAAAGATGCTGATGGCTTAGAGGTAATTCGTCATTCGACCGCCCACTTGCTGGCCTATGCGGTTAAAGAGCTTTTTCCCGATGCGCAGGTAACGATTGGCCCGGTGGTTGATAACGGGTTCTATTACGATTTTTCGTACAAGCGGCCATTTACGCCTGAGGATCTTGAGGCTATCGAAAAGAAGATGACTGAGCTGGCTAAGAAAGATGAGTCGGTTCAGCGTAAAGTTTTGCCGCGTGATGAAGCGGTGGCGTATTTCAAATCGATTGGTGAGGCGTACAAAGCAGAGATCATTGAGTCGATTCCCGCCAATGAAGATGTGTCTTTGTATAGCGAAGGTAAATTTACCGATCTCTGTCGTGGGCCGCACGTTCCATCGACGGGTAAGCTGAAGGTATTTAAGTTGATGAAGCTGGCCGGCGCGTACTGGCGCGGCGATTCAAAAAACGAGATGTTGCAGCGTATTTACGGCACGGCTTGGGCAAAGAAAGAAGACCAAGAGGCGTATCTTCACATGTTGGAAGAAGCCGAGAAGCGCGATCACCGCAAGCTGGGCAAAGTGCTGGATCTGTTTCACTTTCAAGATGAAGCACCGGGTTTGATTTTCTGGCATCCCAAGGGATGGACGGTTTGGCAGCAGGTCGAGCAATACATGCGCCGCGTGTATCAAGACAATGGCTATCAAGAAGTCAAAGCACCGCAAATTCTTGATCGCACCTTGTGGGAAAAGTCCGGGCATTGGGAAAACTACAAAGACAATATGTTCACCACGGATTCGGAGAATCGGCACTATGCGTTAAAGCCGATGAATTGCCCGGGTCATGTGCAGATTTTCAGATCAAATCTTCATTCCTATCGCGAACTTCCGCTGCGCTATGGTGAATTTGGTCAATGCCATAGAAATGAGCCGTCGGGATCGCTGCACGGAATGATGCGTGTACGTGGCTTTACTCAAGATGACGGCCATATTTTCTGCACCGAAGATCAGATCCTTGATGAGTGCGTGGCGTTCACGGCTTTGTTACAGAAGGTGTATCGCGATTTTGGATTTAATGAAGTGATTTACAAGGTCGCTACACGTCCAGAAAAACGTGTGGGTTCGGATGATTTGTGGGACAAGGCTGAAAAAGCCTTAATCACCTCGCTCGAGCGCTCTGGCTGCCACTATGAAATTTCGCCGGGCGAAGGCGCGTTCTACGGACCGAAAATTGAATACACCTTAAAAGATGCGATTGGCCGCCCCTGGCAATGTGGCACGATTCAGGTCGATTTTTCCATGCCAGTGCGCTTGGAAGCTGAGTACGCGGCTGAAGATAACAGCCGCAAGGTGCCGGTTATGCTGCACAGAGCTATTTTGGGATCGTTGGAACGTTTCATCGGCATGTTGATCGAAAATCACGCGGGGGCGTTGCCAGTTTGGCTAGCTCCAAGTCAGGTTAGCATTTTGAACATTTCCGAGGGTCAGGTTGAATATGCGCAAAAACTTGAGCAAAACCTGAAAAAACAAGGGTTTAGAGTACATACTGATTTGCGCAATGAGAAAATAACCTATAAAATACGCGAGCATTCAATGCAAAAAATTCCTTACATCGTCGTTGTCGGCGACAAGGAACGGGATGCAAACACAGTGGCCGTGCGTGCTCGAGGCAATGTCGATCTCGGTGTTATGAGTATCGATAGTCTGGTAGAGCGACTTCATCAAGAGGTTGCCTCCAAGGCCTGACGGATCTGCCGTCAGGTTTCCTCTCAGCAGAAGCACGGCTTAATTATTGGATTTTTGAGGATACTGCAATAGCTACTGATAAGTCGCACCGAATCAACGGTGAAATCTCCGCGCCTGAAGTGCGCTTGGCTGGTGTTGATAACGAACCTTTGGGCATAGTCAGTCTTCCCGATGCGTTCCGTCTGGCAGAGGAAGCGAACGTCGATCTCGTAGAAATCGCTCCTACCGCTGTTCCACCTGTTTGTCGTCTGATGGATTACGGCAAATTCAGATATCAGGAACAAAAGAAGGCACACGAAGCTAAGCTGAAGCAGAAAGTGATCTTAGTCAAAGAGATCAAATTTCGCCCCGGTACGGATGACGGTGACTACACCATCAAGCTGCGTAACCTGATTAAGTTCCTCGATGAGGGTGATAAGACCAAGATTACGTTACGTTTTCGAGGTCGAGAAATGGCGCACCAGGAAATTGGTATGCGCATGTTGGAACGACTGAAAGCGGATCTGGAGCCTTATGGTCAGATCGAACAGTTTCCAAAAATGGAAGGCCGGCAGATGGTTATGATCTTGTCGCCGAAAAAGAAGAAGTAATTTTTGATAGAATCCGCGTCTCGCTAAAAAGCGAGTCGCTTGAGGGGTAACCCTCAGGATGCGATGGCCTCGATGCCGTCGCCAATAAGAAGCGAGTGCAGGCATCCAAGAGCAGTGTTTTGCTGCCACCTGTAATCGTAAAAAAATGGAACTGCCTGAAAGGGCAGCGTGTGTCATGCCAAAAATGAAAACCAAGAGCAGCGCGAAGAAGCGTTTTCGCGTGCGCCCAGGTGGAACGGTCAAACGTGGTCAAGCGTTCAAGCGCCACATTCTGACCAAGAAAACGACCAAAAACAAACGTCAATTACGCGGAGCGACTAATGTTCATGAAACGAACATCGACTCTGTCCGCGCAATGATGCCCTTCGCTTAACCTCACTCTCGTCAATAGGAGCACACCATGCCAAGAGTAAAACGTGGGGTCACAGCACGGGCCCGTCATAAAAAAGTCTTAAACGCCGCTAAGGGTTACCGCGGTCGTCGCAGTCGCGTTTATCGCGTTGCTAAACAAGCGGTCATGCGCGCTGGTCAATACGCGTATCGTGATCGCCGTAATAAGAAACGCGTATTCCGTGCACTGTGGATTACACGTATTAATGCCGCTTCACGCGAGCATGGTCTGACATACAGCGTATTCATGAACGGCCTTAAAAAAGCCGCGATCGGTTTGGATCGTAAGGTCTTGGCTGACATGGCTGTGATGGACAAGCCAGCGTTTGCAGCGATCGTTAATCAAGTAAAGGCCACCATCGCCGCTTGATGCGAGGCGAGCGCTTCTCGCTAAGCGCTCACGCAGACGGCTGGTGACACAGACGTAGATGGGGCAGCGGTTTCGACCGATGCCCCATTATTTTTTCATCGTCATACTCAAAAAGAATTCGAACCAAACATTCCATGAGCACATTGGAACAACTCGTCGTCGCTGCTGAGACCGATTTCATCGGTGCTCAGGATCCTGCTGCGTTGGAAAACGCCAAGGCTAAATATCTAGGCAAGACTGGCTTGATTACTGAGCAGATGAAAGGCTTGGGCAAGCTTGATCCTGATGCGCGTCGCGCTCAGGGCGCAGTCATTAATGAGGCCAAGGAAAAGATTGAGTCATTGCTGTCAGCCCGGCGCCAAGCGCTGGCCGATGCGCAGATGCAAACTCGATTAAATGCTGAAGCCATCGATGTCACTCTGCCGGGTCGTGGCCGTGGTTTTGGTGGCATTCATCCCGTGATGCGTACGTGGGAGCGAGTCGAAGCCATTTTCGGGTCGATTGGTTTTGATGTGGCTGATGGCCCCGAGATTGAAACCGACTGGACTAACTTCACCGCGTTGAATAGCCCAGAAAATCATCCAGCACGTTCGATGCAGGATACGTTTTATATCGATGGCAAAGACAGTACTGGTAAGCAGCTGCTTTTGCGTACTCATACGAGTCCTATGCAAGTGCGCTATGCGCGCATGAATCGACCACCGATCAAAGTGATTGCACCGGGCCGCACGTATCGCGTTGATAGCGATGCGACGCATTCACCGATGTTTCATCAGGTCGAAGGTTTGTGGATAGATACGGATATCAGCTTCGCTGATCTCAAAGGTGTTTATCTGAATTTTGTAAAAGCTTTTTTTGAAACGGATGATCTTCAAGTCCGTTTTCGTCCTTCGTATTTTCCCTTTACTGAGCCTTCCGCTGAGATCGATATTGCCTTTGGCAGTGGTCCGCTGAAAGGTCGTTGGCTTGAAGTGTCGGGCGCAGGTCAGGTTCACCCCACGGTATTAAGAAATATGGGTTTAGATCCGGAAGAGTTCATTGGTTTTGCTTTTGGCTCGGGTCTGGAGCGTCTGACCATGCTGCGTTATGGCATCAATGATTTACGTCTGTTCTACGAAGGCGATTTACGCTTTCTGAAGCAATTTAACTGACACCGTTCATTACTGGCACACCATGCAATTTTCAGAAAATTGGTTGCGTACTCTAGTCAATCCTAAGCTGACTTCGGATGAGTTGTCGCATTTGCTGACGATGGCTGGTCTCGAAGTGGAAGTGGTCGAACCGGTCGCGCCGCCGTTTACCCATGTAGTAGTGGCGCAGGTGCGTGAAGTGACTCGTCATCCGAATGCTGATCGTTTGAATGTTTGTCAGGTTGATGCAGGCACAGGAACGCTACTCACGATTGTGTGCGGTGCGCCGAATGTGCGCGTGGGTATGAAAGTGCCGTGTGCGCTGGCAGGTGCGAAGTTGCCACCGGGCCCTGATGGTAAATCCTTAGAAATTAAAGTAGGGCAGCTGCGCGGTGTTGAATCGCAAGGCATGCTGTGTTCGGCGCGTGAGTTGTGTTTATCTGAGGATCATGGCGGATTATTAGAATTAGCCGAAGGTGCATTGATAGGACAAAATTTCCGTGATTATCAGCAGCTCAATGATTTGAAATTTACGATTAAGCTCACTCCTAATCGTGCGGATTGTTTATCGGTGTTGGGTGTTGCGCGTGAAGTGTCGGCGTTAACTGGTGTGACTTTAAATCCACCCATCTGTAAACCGTATGCCAGTGATAGTGATGAAAAATTACAAGTAAACATCAGCGCGCCTGATCTTTGTGGCCGTTTTTCGGGTCGTGTGATTCGTGGGTTGAACGCGAAAGCAGCGACGCCTGAATGGATGAAGCAGCGTTTGGAACGCAGTGGTCAACGACCTATCTCTGCGCTGGTTGATATATCGAACTATGTGATGTTGGAGTTGGGCCGTCCTACCCATGTGTTTGATTTGGACAAAATTCACGGCAACCTCGAAGTACGTTGGGGTCGTAAAGGTGAGTCGCTCAAGCTCTTGAACGGGACAACCGTTGAGATTGATGATTGGGTCGGAGTGATCGCTGATCAACAGCAGGTTGAGTCACTCGCAGGAATTATGGGCGGTGATGCGACAGCGGTTTCACTCGAGACTACGAATATTTATTTAGAAGCGGCATTCTGGTGGCCAAATGCTATTCAGGGTAGAGCCCGTCGCTATAATTTTTCTACTGATGCTGCGCATCGTTTTGAGCGCGGCGTTGATTTCGCAACGACGGTTGAACATATCGAACGCATTACGCAGTTGTTAATAGAGATTTGTGGTGTGCCTGGCCAAACCAAAGTTGGCCCAGTGGACGATCAAGTGACTCAACTTCCTGAGCGAAAGCCAGTACGACTGCGCGTAGCTCGCGCATCCAAGATCATTGGCATTCCTTTGGCAAGTGATGAGATCGCCACTATTTTTACGCGCTTGGGTTTGAGCCATACGCATAAAGATGATGTCTTTGAAGTGACAGCGCCTAGCTATCGCTTCGACATTGAGATTGAAGAAGATTTGATCGAAGAAATTGCGCGTGTCCATGGATTTGAAAATATCCCCGCATTGCCGCCGGTCGCTGCTAATCAGATTCGAATTTTGCCGGAGCAAAGCCGCTCATTGTTTACGGTGCGTCGACAGCTGGCTGACCTGGATTATCAGGAAGTCGTGAACTTTAGTTTTGTCGAAGCAGAAGCGGAAGTGGATTTTTCTGGAAACACGCATCCCATCCGACTGTTGAATCCGATTGCGAGTCAGATGAGCGTGATGCGTTCGCAATTGGTCAGTGGTTTGGTGGCGAATATTCGCTACAACATCAACCGTAAAGCAACCCGCGTTCGCGTGTTTGAAGTGGGTGCTGTGTTCAACAATGACAGCCATGTTGTTGATGGTCCGTTAACCGTGGCGGGTATTCACCAGTCTAAACATCTGGCAGCGATTGCCTATGGCCCTGTCGTGAATGAGCAATGGGGGCATGAAGCACGCAGCGTTGATTTTTTTGATATCAAAGCGGACCTTGAGGCCTTATGCGCTCCTAAAAAGCTGAATTTTGTACCACTAGTCCATCCTGCGTTGCACCCTGGCCGATCGGCGCAAGTTTTAGTTGACGGTGTTCCAGTGGGATTTATTGGGGAGTTGCACCCTCGTTTACAGCAAACCCTGGACTTGCCCTTAGCCCCGGTTTTGTTTGAGGTAGACGCTCATTTTCTGCAACACAAAGCCGTTCCAGTGTATGCGGAGATTTCGAAATTCCCTTCAGTCACACGTGATTTGGCTTTGCTTGTCAAACAGTCACTAAATGTGCAAAGTATTTTTGATGTATTTGATGAGCAGCGTAAGGGAAGTCAAGTCTGTCGAATCATGCAACATATTGTTTTATTTGATGAATATCGTGGAAAAGGACTGCTTCCAGACGAAAAAAGTCTTGCTTTCCGCATTACCATGCAAGATACTCAAAGCACCCTGCAAGACGACTCTATCGACGCTGCCTTAGGCGCGTTTATTGATGTTGTCAACAAAAAGCTCGGGGCGACATTACGCAAATAAGCACGCCGGATTGACTTAAAAAAATACATCATGAACCACAGCAATCCTGTCGAAATGGAGTCCGTTGTTGCCGCTGATCTTGGCCGCGCTTTGCTGGCGTCCCAAGAAAACGCTGCTGCAGAAAAAGAACTTCCGACCCTGACCAAAGCCGAACTCGCTGAAATGCTGTTTGAGCAAGTGGGTCTCAATAAGCGTGAAGCCAAGGATATGGTGGAAACGTTTTTCGAAGAGATTCGTGATGCGCTTGAGCGCGGAGAGTCTGTAAAACTTTCTGGCTTTGGTAATTTCCAGCTACGTGACAAGCCGCAGCGTCCAGGCCGTAATCCTAAAACGGGTCAGGAAATCCCTATCAGTGCCCGCCGTGTTGTTACCTTTCATGCTAGTCAAAAGCTAAAAGCCATGGTTGACAGTGCCACTCGGCGCTCATCTGTGCATGCTGGCTAGTAGTCTCGTTGCCATGAACGACCGTGCAGCCAAACCCCTGCTGGCCCCTTTGCCTCCGATTCCGGCAAAGCGCTATTTTACGATCGGTGAAGTAAGTGAACTGTGCGGCGTAAAGCCGCACGTGTTGCGTTACTGGGAGCAGGAATTTGCTCAGCTTAAGCCAGTCAAGCGTCGCGGTAACAGGCGCTACTATCAGCATCATGAAGTCCTGCTGATACGTCGTATAAGAGAATTATTATACGAACAAGGTTTCACAATCAGCGGTGCGCGTAACAAACTCGATACGCGTCAAACACTTCCCGACATTCCTGTACCCCGCCTGCCTGTTGTTAGCAATGATCTATCTGCTGTAAGGGTTGAGCTAGAAGGTATCTTGCTTTTACTCAGAGCCTGACATCCTTGCCTGTTAAAGGCGCTCCTTTTATTTGCGTTGCCTCGCTGGAAAAAAAAAGCCCGCTCAGAGAGCGGGCTATAAATCTATATCAGAGGAGGAGATATAGAGGAGACATTTAGATTATGCTGCTTCGCACTATATAAGACAAATCAATTTATAAAATGATGCCGATAAATTTTTCGTATAAAGCACGTTAGCTATATAGTTAGCTTAAAACTGATTCTGTATGGGTTGTATCAATAAGCTTTTGATTTTTATATGTTTTACTGGCAAATATATCAGCTGAACTATCGAAAGAATTAGTTGGCAACCAAATTAGTTGTTTAAATATTAACATAAAAATCAGTTTTGTTAGAAAATTTTTAATTTGAAATCTGTTTAAGTTGACAAATGTTTAGTACCCTGTAAATATGTTGCATGAATGCAAGCTTGCAATACTGAAAATTTCCTAAAAGTATTGCAATTTATGGCGATATTTGGAATATTTCACCGTATAATTTCTTGTAAGATATAAGTAGAAGATAGTGGCTTGAAATTGAAGCGTTAAATTTCCTGACTTACTTATTAATATTTGCAATTTTTACGATTTTTTATCACCTGAAATCTGGGAGGCCCTGTTGGCAGATTCAAATCAAAGCGGATGTTTGACGGTGGGCGAAGGTGTTGTCTTGAATGGCACGTTTGTGGTGCCCGACATTGCGTCAGTATCCGGCAGCATTGAAGGTGAAATTACTGCTAGGGAACTTATTGTTGCTAGCTCTGGTGTAATTAAGGGTAAAGTGACTGCGGATATTATTGACCTGCGTGGTGAAATTCACGACACGCTGACAGCCAAAAAATCGCTGTTTATTCGTTCGACTGGTAAGGCACTAGGATCTGTGCAATATGCAGAGATTGAAATCGAGAAGGGTGGCGATCTACAAGGCTCGCTGCAGAAGATCGACGGAGATGGTAGCCCTTCCACGTCCTCTGGCTCCAACTGACTTAGAGGGTTGACACGTGTTCAACAAAAGACGAAACGACGAGAGGGACAGACCAGAAGCCTCTATCACTGAGGTAAGTCCCGAACCTAACGAGCCTATCATTCAGGCAGATTCGGACATTCAGGTGTCCGATCCTGATGCAGCTCAGTATGCAAACGGTAGCGGAGGTGTTGCAAAACCTTCCGTGAATAACCTCAAGCCCTCGATCATTAGCGAGGGGTTCGAGTTCATTGGTGAAATTCGCTCCAGTGGTTATTTGACCATCGATGGCACGGTGCGCGGCACCTTGTCTCTGCACTCTATCCAGATCGGTGTATCCGGTGTTTTGGACGGTAATGTGACGTGCGATACGATGAACGTTAAAGGTAATTTCTCTGGCGCATTAGATTGTCGTGATCTCACGATTGGCAGCCGAGCTGTGGTAGATGGCAAAGTGAGCTTCAAGAGCATTACTATCCAGCGGGGTGGTGTGGTCAAGGGCGAGCTCAAGAAAAAGCCGTGAGCTGAGATGCAGTATAAAATTAAAAAGCCGCCTGAGAAGGCGGCTTTTTTTTAGTCCGGAAATTTAAAGCCGTGTTATTTCTTCTCTTGAGCGAGTTTGATCACTGCTTGGGCGTCGGTCGCTGTAGTGGCATTGTTTTGCGTCTGTATCACTAAGCCCAACAGTTTTGCGCCGTGTTCTACACCGATAGTACCGTAGGTGATGTCACCACGAACTTCAGAGTCTTTATGAAATTCAGCGCGCTCGGTCGCGTAAATATTGCCTTCGATTTTTCCAGCCACCATGACACGGTGAGCAGTGACATCTCCTGAGACTTCGCCGGAGCGCCCGATGGCGACAGTCACTTTTTTATCTTTCGCCGTCTCGATGTTGCCAACAACTTTGCCATCGATTCTGACACTGTCTAGCAGTACCAGCCGACCATAGATCTCTGTCGTAGCACCAATCAAGGTATCGAACTTCTCTTGAGTAGGTAACAACTTGTTTTGCTTCATTTTGCGGAACATCGCATTCTCCATTGCACTGGTCGCGCAGCTATTAATACCTGCAATATAACGCGATCTGGGCTGGGCCGACTTTGTTTTTTTGAGACGTAATTCGGCGGTATTGTGTAGCCGAAGCTAGATCAGCTATTTCCCAACGGCAGAACTTGTATGGGGTTGAGTACTCTCCCATGGCGGAAAACTTCATAATGCAGATGCGGGCCAGTAGAACGTCCAGTGCTACCTACATCGGCGATTTTTTGGCCACGCTTCACGGATTGGCCTTCTGTGACGTGACGTTTGCTAATGTGTGCATAGCGCGTCATGAAACCCTCAGCGTGAGTTACTTCAACGATATTGCCGTAAGTATCTTCCCAGCCCGAGCGAGTAACAGTCCCATCGGCAGTAGCCAGAATAGGCGTGCCACTGACGGCAGTAAAATCTAGCCCTTCGTGACGGGCAAGCGTTCCAGTAAATGGATCATTGCGCATACCAAAGCCGCTGGTGACCTTGAAGTCTCCGCCGATTGGAATACCGGTAGGCAGAGTTTGCAGCCAGAGCAACTGGCGATCCCAATCCTTGGGCATCGAACTTACGATATTTTGGAATTGGCCAAACTCTTCTGTCGCTTCGTCAAAGGCATGTGCCAAGGGTTGGCGAATATCTTGACTGGGATGGGGCGTTGGCAAGAGTGGGCCACCTTTGCCATCCTCAGTAATGCTGCGTTTTTCACGCAAGGTGGCGGGTGTAGCTAGCTCCATGAAACGGTTTTTTAGGGCTTGCAACTGACGAATATCGCGTGCAGTCGAATCCAGCATATCCTGAAGCTTAGTTAGTCGCTCGCGGTAAACAGATTCCATGCGGTGCTGTTCAGCTTGCGTGGTTACACCACCAAGGCTACGGGCCAGCTCAGGCCTAACTTCAATAGCAATTTTGAATCCGACCAGGTAGAGGAGGAAGCCCGTGGCAACCAACGCAAACGCCATAGCACATGTTCCGATGAGCACTTTACGCGCTGTGATCGAAATAGTACGTACATGGCCAGTTGGACCGGACACCCACATCAACTGCATGCTGTTCCCCCGTCTTGTCATTTGGTTGCACTGAGGCAACCATTTTTAGGAACTGCTAATTAGAGGGTCTTTCGGGGAAAATTCACCAGAATCATGCAGAAAATATCACGGTTTTCGAGTGCTTTATTTCCCAAAATTTCCCACAGGAAATCTATTTTTTTATTACAAGGCTTTAATGTTTTCATATAAATAATTTTTTACGTTCTGGCCAGTGTTTGCTGACTTAGGTGCAGTAATGCTCGGGATGAGTTAATGAAAAATCGAAGCGAATAAAGTATTTACTTCGGGCTTCGATTAGTTGGTGAGATCGATTTTTTGATTTTATGAGCGGCAGTGTATTAGGGTGCTTGGGCGATGGCAGCGAGTTACAACAAAAAAGGCGCATAAATGCGCCGAAATTGTATGAACTGAATTTGATATGAAAATTACGGTGAGATGGTCGGGGCGGCGGGATTCGAACTCGCGACCCCTTGCACCCCATGCAAGTGCGCTACCAGGCTGCGCCACGCCCCGACGAAGCTAGA
>JBIIQR010000252.1:0-3483 GCA_044341985.1 Burkholderiaceae bacterium | reverse complement strand
CCGGAGTGCGGAGTCACCACCACGGAAGCTTTAGGGGTTGCACGTTCGCGCACGAACACACTCTGTTTAGGTAAAGCCAAATGCACACGCGCTGATTTAATCGTAGAAATCTGCATGATGCTGCGTGCCAGCTCTTGCTCGATGGCTGAGTTGTATTGAACTTGTTCCATGAACTGACTGGTAGTCATGGACGATTTATCTTTTAATGAATCCATACCAATTGGCTGCGCTTCTTTAGGTATACCTTGACCCGCTAAGAAAATGCGCGCTTCATGATAACGACCTTCAGGAACCGTAATCTGCCCACTACTCGTATCAATTTTTGGTTTGAAATCAGCAGCTTTTAAGGCTTCCATGGCGGCTTGTTTATCGGTCTCGGTCATGCCCGGCATAATCGAACGATAAGGTGTCGTTTGCGAAAACTGAAAACTCATCGCTGCGATCAACAGAATCACCAATAGCGCAATAGCAGGTAGTGCACGACGAACGGCCGGCTGTTTGACCAGGTTATCTGCCCAGCTCTTAAACTGATTCATCCCACCGGATACACCACTCAGTGCGCCAGGCAGCTGTCCAGGATTGGGCATTGGTAATGCGGCGGCGGTGGAATCACCCGCACCGGCGGCCTGTCCTGTCGGCAGTTGTGGAGGTAATCCCCCATTCATTGTTGCTTCGGCCATGTTCTACTCTCTCGGAGGTTGGCTGTTCTAATTCAAAAAAAATCGGTTAACTTTTTCCATCACACGCTGGCTTATACCGGCATGTTCAATATGTCATCGTAAGCCTTGAGCACTTTGTTTCGTATCTGCAGAGTCGCTTCAAAAGCCAACGATGATTTCTGCATTGCTAGCACGACATCGGTCAGGGGCACATCTTCACCACGGTCATACGCCTGACGTAGGCTGCTGGCATATTGTTGAACGTCATTGGTTTGTTCTACGGCCGTTTTGATCGCATCGCCAAACGTCGGCTTTCCAATCTCTGGGGTAGGCGGTGCCAATACCGGCTGCGTATTTTTTCCGGCTGCGTCGACTTGATACTGGCGCATCGCCGCCAACATCGACTCGATATTGGCTTGACTGTTAACTTTTTGAATCATGTCTGATTACCTCCGGCTTAAGCTGCTGCTAGCAACGGCAAACCGCGATCACGAAATTGCGCCATCTTGTAACGCAATGAACGTGGACTAATACCGAGTTTTTTTGCTGCCTCTGAACGGTTACTGCTAGAACGAATCGCGGCCATGATGGCTTGGTACTCGCTACTCTTGACTGCGGTAGACAAGGCGCCATCTTCTATCGCTGTTGCAGGAGTCGATTCAACAGTTGCAGGAGCAGATAACAATTCAAGCGCTTTATTCGGTTCAGCGGCATGCGATTCCCACTCATCAAACATGAGATCAGCTTCATCAATCATGTCGCTATTTGATAGCACCAGCGCCCGTTGAACAACATTTTGTAATTCACGCACATTGCCGGGCCAGCTGTATTGCTCCAACATTTCAGCAGCGCGCTCAGAGAGTCTGATTTGACGATCATCTGGACCGTAGTTCGATAAAAATTGGGAAACCAAAGGCAAAATATCACCGGGACGATCACGCAACGGCATCACAGATAATTTGAATGCGCTAATACGGAAATACAAATCTTCGCGGAACTCGCGATTAGCAATCGCTTCACGTAAATCTTTGTTAGTCGCGGCAACCAGTCGCACATCAAGCTCGACCGGCGCGTTACCACCTAAGCGAGTGATCTTGCGTTCTTGCAGAACGCGTAGCAGTTTTGTTTGCAAGTGATACGGCATCTCAGCGATTTCATCTAAGAAGATGGTGCCACCCTGCGCTTGTTCAAACAAACCACGATGTTCTTTTAAAGCGCCTGTGAAAGCGCCCTTCTCGTGACCAAACAACATGTCTTCAATCAGATTTTCTGGCAAGGCTGCGCAATTCATCGCAACGAAAGGACCATTGCGACGCGGTGATGCATCATGTAATACACGCGCTAAAACATCTTTACCTGCACCGGTTGGACCGACGATCAATGCTGATACTTGAGTCTGCGCTACGCGTCGTGCTAACTCGAGCAAATGCTGACTGACCGGATCAACGAACACAAACGTCTGGGGACTATTCTTAGGCACTTCATTTCGCGTTGGTGCTAGTGCCAGCGCCGAGCGCCAAGCATCCACCGACCAATCATCAGCTGACAACACGTGATAAGCACCACGCCGCATCGCTTCTATGCCCAACTCGAACTGATTGCGCTCGACGCGGCAAAGAACCGGGATGGCATGACCGAAGGCCTGAGTCAGCTTGCGCACTTCTTCCAGCAAGCCGGTGTCGCCCATGAGGCGAATCACTACCAATCGCGCACGTGCCAGACCCAGTTTCAAGTCTTGCAGCGTTGCCACTGGCAAGAGTTGTAGGCCGGCTTCAAGCAGTTGTTCGCGCTCGACCGATCCCACAGAGGATTTAGGATCGAGCCAAAGCGCTGGATGCGAAGTTTGAGTAAGAGCGGTCACGTTGATTGCCTTTGAAAACACTATTTGCTTTCTTTATAGCAATCTCCATGCCAGATGTTTTGGTGAGGAAACATGCGGGTTTTGAGGCGGCATGTCGAGTCGGCAGCAGTTTGCCGGGGGGAGGAAAACGTCAACCGCTAAAGCGGCAGACGAAAAGCCGACAGGCAGCTTTTTGCCCCTTTTAAGCTATTCGGGACAGTCCCGATAATCGGTTTGCAGGCAGACAGTGGCCTCATGCATAGCCTCTTGAAGCTGCTCGGCACTCAAGCCTTTGCCGGCCCGAGTAACTATAGCGTTGGCCTGAGTTTCTCCATTGCCACGAGCCAGCTCACCCCAGATCAAGGCCTTGCGTGGCTCGCTGCGCCAGCCCTCCCCACTGAGATAAATCGAGGACGCCATCAACTGGGCGCCAGAATGTCCTTTGCGCGAAGCGCGCAGAAACCACGCCAAGGCAACGGCACCATCCTTTTTTAAGCCGCCTAACCCGCTCCGGTGATATTCGCCCAGCATGTACTCGGCATCGGCATAGCCGGCTTGGGCAGCCGACGAAAACAAGGGCGCAGCTAATTCAGCGTTTTGCGAAATGCCACGGCCGTAGTGGTACAGCGTAGCTAAATTGAATTTAGCCTCGGGCAAACCGCCCTCAGCGGCCTTGCCATACCAGTTACGTGCTTCAACATAACTCTGAGTCACGCCTAGGCCATGTTCATACAGAAAACCCAAGTTGTTCTGGGCACGGGCGTCGCCCTTTGCGGCGGGTTTACGTAAGGCGCGTTCGGCAGTGGCGTAATGTCCGCGCTCAATGGCGCGCATAGCCGCCTGAAAATCAGCGCGTGTACTGCCGCAAAGACATAGCAAAGCCAGTGCAAGCGACCAATATTTCATGGGGAACGCCTATGCTGTGAAGAAGAATGTAATGAGGCTGAGTTGGTCGTCCCGGATTTTTGTGTAAAACCGCGGCAA
>JBIIQR010000251.1:0-3491 GCA_044341985.1 Burkholderiaceae bacterium | reverse complement strand
CGGATTTGGTAATAAGGTTGGGGTTTATCCGGGATATGTGTGCGCCATCGTGGCATCGATCGTGTTGGGGCGTCCAGTCAAATGGATAGAAGACCGAATAGAAAATTTATCCTCAACGGCTTTTGCTCGCGATTACCACATGACTGGCGAGCTGGCCGCCACCCGCGATGGAAAAATTTTAGGATTGCGGGCTCATGTGATTGCCGATCACGGTGCGTTTGATGCGTGTGCCGATCCGTCGAAATATCCAGCGGGTTTATTTCATATTTGCTCAGGTTCGTATGACATACCAGTAGCGCATTGCATGGTCGAAGGTGTATACACCAACAAGGCACCGGCTGGTGTTGCGTATCGTTGTTCATTTCGCGTAACTGAAGCGGTGTATCTCATTGAGCGCATGATCGACGTGTTGGCACAAAAGTTGAAAATTGATAAAGCTGAAATTCGGCGTATCAATTTTATTCGCAAGGATCAGTTTCCCTACAACTCGGCGTTTGGTTTTGAGTACGATTCCGGTGACTATCACACGGCATTAGACAAAGTACTCACAGCCGTTGATTACGCCGCCTTACGTGCGGAGCAAGCGGCCAAGCGTGCAGACCCTGATTCAACAACGTTAATGGGTATTGGATTAGCGACATTTACCGAAGTCCTCGGTGCGGGTCCAAGCAAAATGTGCGACATCTTAGGTGTAGGCATGTTTGACTCGTGTGAAATTCGTGTGCACCCAACGGGCAGTGCGATTGCACGTATGGGAACGATTTCACAAGGTCAGGCCCACGAAACAACCTATGCGCAAATAATCGCAACCGAGTTAGGTATTTCATCCGAAGTGATTCAAGTCGAAGAAGGTGATACCAGCACTGCTCCGTATGGATTGGGTACCTATGGATCGCGCTCAACCCCAGTAGGTGGTGCAGCGATTGCGATGGCGGCGAGAAAAATTCATGCCAAAGCGAAGAAGTTTGCAGCGCATATGTTAGAAGTCGGTGAGAACGATCTCGAATGGGAAATCGATCGCTTTAAAGTTCGCGGTGATGCTGCACGTTTTAAAACCATGACAGAAATTGCCTGGGCGGCTTACAACAAACCACCTGCGGGTATGGAGCCGGGTTTAGAAGCCGTGCATTACTACGATCCACCTAATTTTACGTTTCCATTTGGTGTGTATTTGTGTGTGGTGGATATCGACAAAGGAACCGGCGAAACCAAAATTCGGCGTTTCTATGCCTTAGACGATTGCGGCACGCGAATTAATCCTATGGTGATCGAAGGTCAGATTCATGGTGGCTTGACTGAAGGTTTTGCTGTCGCTATGGGTCAACTGCTTTCCTTTGATGAGCAGGGCAATATTCAAGGCAACACCCTGATGGATTATTTTGTGCCTACAGCCGTGGAGACTCCGCATTGGGAAACCGATTTCACAGTAACGCCTTCACCGCATCATCCTTTAGGTGCAAAAGGCGTTGCCGAATCACCGCACGTGGGTTCGGTGCCGACCATCACTGCAGCCATCGTCGATGCCTTTGCTCATTTGGGTGTAACGCATCTTGAGCTGCCACACACGGCTTATCGTGTTTGGAAAACGCTCAAAGCCCATGGCATGGCCCACTAAGGTCAGGCTATGAAGGTCGAATTAGAGAAATCCTTCGCTATCAAAGCAGCGATTGCCGATTGTTGGCAATTGCTGTCTGATATTCCTCGTGTTGCGACCTGCATGCCGGGAGCATCGATTACTCAGGTGGTCGATGCTTCGCATTTTGTTGGTCTTGTGATGGTAAGCATTGGGCCAATGCGACTTCAATTCGCTGGTGAGTTGGAACGGATGATGATCGATGTATCAGAACGCAAGCTGGTGCTGATGGCTACAGGCACTGATAAAAGTGGTTCATCAGCGACGATGAAACTCACGGCGAGATTGGTGGAAAAAGAAAACCACGAAACTCTTTTGCATGGGCACGCCGAAATCACCGTAAATGGTCAACTGGCTCAATTTGGTTCGCGGATGATAGTTCCCGTATCGGATGTCATTTTGTCTCAGTTTGCAGATCGCTTTAGACAAAAGCTGCTGCAGCCTTCAACGGCTGCTGAAGCGTATGTAGAACCAGAAAAGCCTACACTCAATGCATCGATTCTTTTATGGGCAAGTGCTAAAAAGCTGCTGAGTAGTTTATGGGGTAAATCCGATTCCTCTTCAACAGATGACAACCACCGCAAGTCATCGATTTGGAGCTGGCTGTATCGTAAATAAGCTTTAGTTAGCGATAAAGTCGGCGATATGCACCGCCGCTGTGCATGGTTTGAGAAGCCGAGCAGGCTAGCTTGCATGAGCTCGCTTTAGTTCGATGTAGTTTACTTTACCTTCTCAAACCGGCAAGTCTTCTTTCATCGCGTTGATCACTCTATACTGCTAGCGTACTGAGCTGTGTTTGGTAATTAATAGGCACGCTCTTAAGCGCACAAAACTATAAGGATCAGCTATGTCCACCCCACTCAATGAACTCGGTGCCAGTGCTCTAGCCAAAAAATTAGCGGCTAGGGAGATCAACGCTGAGCACGTAGTGCGCGCTTGTTTAGATCGCATCGATGCTCGCGAAGAGGATGTTAAAGCCTGGGTCCATGTAGCCGCCGATGCCGCATTAAAAAATGCGCAGCAGCTAGACAAAGGTCCAGTTCAAGGCTTGCTACACGGATTGCCCATAGGCGTAAAAGACTTGTTTGATACCGTCGATATGCCAACCACCTATGGCTCGAGCATCTACCAATCTCAGCAACCAGCGGCGGATGCTTCAGTTGTTGCTTTGTGTCGTGAGCAAGGCGCGATTATGTTGGGTAAAACTGTCACGACAGAATTCGCCACATTCACACCGGGTAAAACGCGCAATCCTCATCGACTCACCCACACACCCGGAGGCTCATCAAGTGGTTCGGCGGCGGCGGTTGCCGATCATATGGTGCCCTTGGCATTCGCTTCTCAAACCGCCGCATCAGTTATACGCCCGGCGGCCTTTTGCGGCATCGTTGGATATAAACCGAGCTTTGGTTTAATTAATCGTTCAGGGGTAAAACCTCTATCGGATTCACTCGATACGCTAGGATTTTTAGCGCGCTCCGTTGAAGATGTGGCGTTGTTTGCAGCGGCTGCTAGCGGCGATCACAGTCTGCTTCATCTCGAAACCTCTATCGCACCGCGCATCGCCTTGTGTCATACACATGAATGGTCATACGCCGATGAAGATACTCAACGCGCTATGCAACACGCGGCATCCGTGTTTGCCAAAGCAGGTCATCGTGTGCGCGAAATGACGCTACCCGATAGTTTTGCTGGATTGCTGCAAGCACAAAAAGAAATCATGGGCTTTGATTTAGTGCGCTCATTGGCTTACGAGCGTTTGCAGCGCTTGAGTGAATTGAGTCCTGGCTTGCGCGAAGTACTCACTATGGGTCAGCAGATTTCAATCGATCAGCATCGCGCTAATTTGCAGCTGGCG
>JBIIQR010000250.1:0-3508 GCA_044341985.1 Burkholderiaceae bacterium | reverse complement strand
GAAATCTTAGACACCTTCTAGCCTCTCGCAATACAGCTTTTCATAGTCTACCGGCGACATTCCGGTGCGATTTGGTCCACCATTTTGAGAACGAGCTGCAGCATCTATCGACCTCTGCAAACAGTGCAGGCGCAGGACGGCAGTCAGCCAAATGCGACAGCCATGGCTTGAGATGCAGATCATCGATACTACGGACACTGCGTGCTTCCGATAGAGCGGCGCCGACAGTGGCGGCATCAGCTAGCCAGTGAACGCTGGTGAGTTCGGCCATACGGCTAGTGACAAAGCGCCAGCGTCGCTCGCTCCATGGCCAGGCGTTATGGAAGTCAGTCAAGAGTATGCCCACCACGACTGTCCCCGCGGGTAACGTAGCGGGCAGCTCGCCTAAATTCCAGGGGTGCACCAACCAAACATCGTGTCCATCAACAGCCGCTTTGTCGGGTGCTGACCAAGGTAAATCCTCAGGCGGAGTAGTACGCAATGGCGGTTCAATTCCTATCGAGTCAGCGTAATGCGATTCATGCGCATCATGTCGATGGGACGTGGGCTGGCGTGCGATATGGTCGAGCATTTCATACGATTGATCGATGACGCTTCCCGGGCTGTGCCATGCAGAAGGCGCGTAGCGCTGCACGTTCTCTGCATTAAAGAGATACGGCTTGCTGCTGCCTGTACCCGCTACCCACTGCCAGCTGAGGTGATTGCTGGCTAAGTCGCCATCGAGCAGGTGTCCATATAACCAATCCGCTGCACAGCGCCAATGTACTTTGCGAATATGCACGACGTAACTAGCCAGCCACATGCGTGCATGATTGTGCAGGTAGCCGGTGTCATAAAGAGTGCGCACGGCCATATCAACGACAGGCACGCCGGTTGCCCCGAGTCGAATATCAGCAGGCAGTAACTTGGCGTAGTCCGATTCAGGCATCGGACCCTCGTGCAAATTGGTAAAAATCCCCGAGCCCCGAAACTGCCAGACATGGTGAAAATATTCACGCCATCCAAGTTCATAAACGAACTTGTGCTGAGCATCGAGAGGATAGCGAGAGGTAACACCGCCAAGTACTTCGGGCAGGCTGACCAAGCCGTGCGTAATGTAGGGTGACAGGTAGGTAACGGCACCTTCGAGGGCGTTACGGCTGCGTGCATAGTCACTGGGGCGCACAGCAGCAATGCGGTCTAGGGCAGCTGCTCGTGTGGGTGGAAAATTATCTATAGCCATCTTTGGGGCACTGCCACTGAGTCGCGGCGTGTCGCGATGATCCATCTAGAAAACATCGACTAAAAGTTTAACTTGGAAATGAAATACGCTAGCAATGTGATGCCGCCAAAAATCACAACAAATAGGGCAGTGAGAACTAGATAAGTCAAAATGGATTTTTTCTTGGCTCGAGTTGCTAGGTTTTCTGACATTAAAAGATCCAATTATTTGATGTGATGATGAGAAGTTTTTTGAGTGATAAGAAAATTCAATCTAAAACAAATCTTATTTTACACTTCACATTCTTAGTCGTAATTTTTCTAAAAAATACTTATTGGTAAAAACTAATTATGTGACGGGTATAGTGGTGTGACAGATCGAAAATTAACCGCCTGTCTATTGCGTTGTTAATCTTAGTTTCAATTAAAGATCAAGTTCAGCACGATGTTTGATCGTGTATTGGTAGCAAATTTTCACCAAGATAATCCAGACACCCAAAGCTGCGGTTATTAAATGTGGCGACAGACTACTACGGCGGCCTGTGAGCCGGCACCCACAAGCACAGACCACAATCGCAGTAATAGGCCTGGCTTTTTCTGTCCTAAGGCAGCAGCAGCTTGGTCGCGGTGCGCAACTTCGTCATTCTGACACTCGAGCAAGACTTGACGTAGTTTCACCAATGCGGGCTTCGATTCTAAGGCGCGAATTTGATCGTCATAATGTTGGTTAACAAATGTTTCAACCGCTTGAATGGTTACATAGACGGCACGGATGCTAACCAGCGCTGGTAGTGCACCCGTTAGGAAGCCAGCGAGTCGCCACAGTGGTAACAGATGACTGTAGTGAGCTTTGGGTAGCCATGACTCTATATGCCGCAAGTGCGATTGTTCAGTGGCCAAGTGGTGCACAGCAAAAACTCGCAGTGCTGGATTGCGAGTGAACTGTAAGATTCCTAGATAGATGAAAACGGCTCCTGTTTCCCCTGCGTGGTCGGTACGCAAATCAGCGAGCACCGAGTCTGGCAGGACATCACCGGGCGAGAGCATAAAGCTTGAAACGACGTTTTCAGCGTTGATGCTTGGATTATTGATGACACTCATTTCGTGAATGCTGGTTGCTATTCAAGAGCTTAATTGAATCAGAGAGCTACTGAGTTAAGCGAATTCGAACGGATTCGAGATCAATACCTGATGCGACGCATACATACTCATTACCCGCAGCGATTTTGATTGGGGAACATAGCGCATTCAGTGAGATTAGATCATTTTCATGGAATGGTGAGCATTCATCTATTTGCCATTGGCGCTGAAAAATTTCATACAAATCGCTGATCGATGACATCACCGCATCACGCCCCGATGCGTAATTGAGTAATTGTGAGCTTTGTTTGCTTACTCCATTTACGCTGAACGTGGCATGGTTAACTACGTCAGAAAAATTGCGTTTACGTTTCTCAGAAAGCGTCTTCGCTTCACCAATAACCAGCAGATGGCCCATTCCGTTCGAGCAGACTTTGTCTTCAAACGACCATACATCGCCTTTAAAGGGCATCTTCAGAATTTCTATTCCCAGTGCGACGCTCTCAAACATTTGAGTAAATTCCTCTAATGAAGTAGCGGGATCTGGAGTCTGAGAAAACTTCAGAACTAGTTTAGGCTCCAAAAAAAGCCGAGTGGAATTTTGCGTACTAAGAATGATTTCGTCATCCTGTAGGTACACCGTTCGACTTGCATAATGGTGACCAAGGCAGGATTGAGGATTGTCAAGCGCTCGTCGAGACGTTGATTCAGCGATTACCTTGCGCCCTACGGAATCAAGACCGTCAGCGGTGTTTAGCATATGCAAGGCGTCACACGTTTGCATTGCAGACTCTAGTGTAAGGCCGAGTGTGGTCGACTGAGACGCAATAGCTCTGCGAGTTGAATCAACCGCCTTAATTGCATGCGCATAAGAGTGTAATTTTGAAGACTGTAACATGTAAGAAATCCCAAAACTAATCGCATTTCAAATTAGGAGCAAATCCTAATGACTAACCCAGAGTCAGGTCACGTAGCCTGGTGACTAAACAGTTTTCGGGTTGAAAGAGGGTAGGAATTTTTCTGTGAGGCAGCCTGACTGCGACTAAAAACTCCCAGCCTCTAATAACCAAAGTGTGTTCAGAATCAGCCTTTTTTAGCCCATGCGTTGCACCATGCTTTTGCTGCAACCTGCTTACCCGCAAACAAAGGGCAATTACCAGCAGCTGAACCAGCAGCGCCCTGATATAGAGCGCAAGAGCTGCAAGCCTGGCCAGCGGCGTATTTGGGT
>JBIIQR010000249.1:0-3510 GCA_044341985.1 Burkholderiaceae bacterium | reverse complement strand
CAAACAGCGGAGTGAACATGGCTGTTGGAACACCCATCATGTGATACGACACCGCTGAGAACCAATCTAAGTTAGGGAACATTTTTTTCACGTCCCACATCACGGTTTCCAAACGCTCAGCAATATCAAACATTTTGGTTGAGCCAGCATTCTTGGACAGATTACGCGCAACTTCTTTAATGACTTTGTTACGTGGATCAGAAATCGTATAGACAGGATGACCAAAACCAATAATGACTTCTTTGTTTTCTACACGACGACGAATGTCCGCCTCAGCCTCATCCGGATTGTCATAGCGTTTTTGAATTTCAAAGGCCACTTCATTGGCGCCACCATGTTTAGGACCACGTAATGCCCCTATCGCTCCGGTGATGGCAGAGAACATATCGGAACCGGTACCGGCGATGACACGACCCGCAAAGGTGGAGGCATTGAATTCATGCTCAGCGTAGAGAATCAGCGAGGTATGCATCGCTTTTACCCACAGCTCTGAAGGCTCTTCGCCGTGCAGCAAATGCAGGAAATGGCCGCCGATAGAATCATCATCCGTTTCAACTTCGATACGCTTGCCATTATGGCTGTAGTGATACCAGTACAGCAGCATGGAACCCAATGACGCCATCAAGCGATCAGCGATATCACGCGCGCCCGGAGTATTGTGATCATCTTTTTCTGGAAGCACACAACCTAATGCGGATACGCCGGAACGCATGACATCCATAGGATGCGACGACGCAGGTAGCCACTCGAGCACTGCTTTCACATTCGCTGGTAAGCCGCGCAATGCTTTGAGCTTTTGTTTGTATGCTTTCAGTTCAGCGGCTGTCGGTAATTTGCCATGCACCAGCAAGTGAGCAATTTCTTCAAATTCACAGGCGTCGGCCACATCTAAAATGTCATAACCACGGTAATGCAGATCGTTACCCGTTTTACCGACGGTACACAATGCGGTGTTACCAGCAGTGACGCCTGACAGGGCAACGGATTTTTTAGGTTTAAAACCAGGTGTTTGTTGATCGCTCATGTTTTCTCCCAAGTGATGTACTTATTATTTGGATTTTTGCTGCGCGAATAACGCATCAAGTTTTTGTTCGAAGTCGTGATAACCAATTCGGTCATACAGTTCCATACGCGTTTGCATGGTATCCACGACATTTTTTTGTGTTCCATCGCGTCGCACAGCGAGGTAGACGTTTTCTGCAGCTTTATTCATCGCACGGAATGCTGACAAAGGATAGAGCACGATACCTACGTCGGCTCCTCGCAATTCATCTACGCTAAACAATGGCGTAGCGCCAAATTCAGTAATGTTCGCCAACACCGGCACCTTAACTGCAGCAGCAAATTGTTTGTACATCGACAGCTCAGTAATCGCTTCCGGGAAAATCATGTCCGCACCTGCTTCAACGCAAGCAACGGCTCGCTCGATTGCAGAATCCAATCCTTCAACGGCGAGTGCATCGGTACGCGCCATAATCACAAACTGATCATCGGTTCGTGCGTCAACCGCTGCTTTGATGCGATCAACCATTTCTTGTTTGGTGACGATTTCTTTATTTGGACGATGACCGCAACGCTTAGCGCCCACCTGATCTTCAATATGCATGGCTGCCGCGCCAAACTTAATCATCGATTTCACGGTACGAGCGACGTTAAACGCCGACGAGCCAAAACCGGTATCAACATCGACCAAAAGGGGTAGATCGCACACATCCGTAATTCTGCGCACATCCGTTAACACGTCATCCAAATTAGAAATACCTAAATCAGGCAAGCCCAGCGAGCCTGCAGCGACGCCGCCACCCGAAAGGTAAATGGCACGAAAGCCAGCGCGTTTGGCCAGCAGCGCGTGATTGGCGTTGATAGCGCCTATGACTTGCAGTGGTGATTCTTCCTTGATGGCTTGGCGAAAGCGCGCGCCAGGAGTGAGCTTGCTCATGAGAGTCCTGTTGTAAAAGTAAAAATTAAGGGTGAACTGATCTGACTACTGGATTGCAATCGCTGTGCCATCTAACGGTACCTTGTGTGCGGTATCGCACACTAAAAAAATCCCTAAACAAAACAGGAGCTTGCCTGAAGCATCCAAGTACTTAGCAAGCTAGTAATTAGAAAAATGTTTCAATATGTGTTTCAATGTTTCACTTAAATTGAAACAATTAACATCTCTGAAACATGAACCGCCCTCCACCCCCGCGCGAACTCGCCACCAAACCGGTCTTCTGGACGGTCTCTATCTCACGTCTGTTTGACCTGTTCCGCGACATAACGCTTGAGTTCGACCAACAAGCCACGATTGAACCAATACAACTTGGGTTTGAGGAAGCGGTCGCACATATCCGTGAGCGACTGCAAACCGAGCGCTGCGACGCGGTGATCTCAGCCGGTTCGAATGCGGCTTACTTGAAGAGCCGGCTATCGATTCCCGTTGTCATCGCCAAGGCAAGCGGTTTCGATGTGATGCGAGCGCTGGCGCGTGCGCGCCGCATCACTCCCGAGATTGGGCTCATCAACTATCAAGACCCTTTAGCTGAGCTGGAAGAATTTCAACAAACGTTTGATCTGCCTATCATGCAGCGAACCTATGTCACGGTTGAAGATGCACGCGCTCAAATTAATGAAATGAAGTCCGCCGGAATCAAAGCGGTAGTCGGTGCCGGCTTGATCACCGATCTGGCTGAAGAAGCCGGACTCGCTGGTGTGTTTGTATATTCAGCTGCATCGATACGACAAGCTTTCGAAGACGCCTTAGATATTGCACGCGCCACTCAACTAGAAGCGGCACGCGGACGCCACTACCCCGTACCTGACACCTTGCGCGCAAAGCATGCGCTGAGTGAGATACGCGGCACTTCCGAAAAAATTGACGCCTTGCGTCAAACCATCAGCTTGTTCGGAAAATCCCCCGCACCCGTTTTAATTGAAGGTGAAACCGGCACGGGTAAAGAATTAGTCGCGCAGGCGATTCATAGGGAAAATTTACGTAAAGGTGTTGGCAACCCACCGTTTGTTGCGGTCAATTGCGGTGCGATTGCTGAGTCGCTCTTAGAGTCAGAATTGTTTGGCTACGATGAGGGCGCATTTACGGGATCTCGGCGCGGTGGTCATGCAGGATTATTTGAATCTGCCCATCGCGGCACATTGTTTCTGGATGAAATCGGCGAGATGCCACTGCCCTTGCAAACACGCTTGTTACGCGTATTGGAAGAAAAAGAAATTGTCCGCGTCGGTGGCACGCGTCCGATACCGGTTGATGTACGCATCATCAGCGCGACTCATTGTCATTTGGAAGAACGGGTAGCGAATCATCAATTCCGAGCTGATTTATTTTATCGCCTCGGTGTATTGCGCATTCAAATCCCTGCTCTGCGCGAGCGCAGTGACGACGTGATTCCCTTGGCCGAATGGTGGTTAAAAAACGCATTAGCTGAATTAGGTGCGCGCGCTAGCGTGAACCTGCATGCCGAGTTACAAACCTGCGCATCGTTACTCACTGAGTGGCACTGGCCGGGT
>JBIIQR010000248.1:0-3513 GCA_044341985.1 Burkholderiaceae bacterium | reverse complement strand
GCCTTCTGCCAACGCCACTCCTGTGTACGGCTGCCTGCCCCGGGGCAGCTAGCGCCCAAGTCGGCCGAGGGCGATGATCACGACGGATTGTTTTACGCGCTACTCCAAAAGCCCTTGTTTTGATACTATCGCCGGGTTGCTTGGAGCGTGGTTTTTTTACCACTCTGCGATCGCACCCCTCTGGCACATCTGGGCAAGGTAAGAAAACGTGGGATTTTTCAGGCTAGTGCCACCTAAACATCAACGTCAGACACTACGAGTTCTCTGGCTCGGGATCCAAAAACTGCTTTTGGGTGTCTGGCTGGGAGCGCTGTGCTTAATCACCGCAACACCAGCGTTAGCCGCCGAAGGTATTGAATTCGTCGATGCCACCTTGTCAGTAACCGACGAAGGCTATTCGCTCTCTAGTAATTTTTCTGTCGAGCTAACGCATGCTTTGGAAGATGCGCTTTCGCGCGGCATTCCATTGCATTTCAAACTTCAACTCGAAGTATCAAGATCACGTTGGTATTGGCTCGATGATGTCGCCATTAAATCCAGTCGCAACATACGCATTTCCTACAACGTACTGACGCGTCAATATCGCGCATCTGTTGACGGTAGTTTGTACCGAAGCTTTGCACAACTAGATGACGTGCTGGCGTTACTGCGTCACCCGGGGCGTTGGTTAGTTGCAGAACCAAGTACGCTGAAAGCTGATGCCAACTACACCGTTGCGATTCAATTCGGCCTGGATGTTTCTCAACTTCCTAAAACGATACAGGTGACCGCATTAGGTAGTGGCGATTGGAAAATGTCATCGGGTTGGACGCGCTTTAACTATAAGGTCGAAAGTAAGTGACGCGCGCACTTCGTTATCTTTTGATCGCTGCTGCAATGACAGTCAGCATGCTGCTGTTTTTGTTAGCCACTGTCAGCGACAACACACGACTCTTTGACTCTTACTACTCATGGATAGTGGGTGCCAACGTACTGGTGGGCACAGCATTGTTTGTGTTGGTTTTATTTTTGCTGGCACGTTTAATTAGTCGCTACCGCCGCAAACGTTTTGGTTCGCGATTGATGACGCGATTAGTCTTGATGTTTACCTTAATAGGTGTTTTACCAGGCTTGGTGATTTATTTAGTCTCGGTGCAGTTTGTGTCGCGATCGATTGAATCGTGGTTCAACGTTAAAGTTGAAACCGCACTTGAATCTGGCTTAACGCTAGGCCGCAGTGCACTCGAAACCTCTCTCAAAGATTTGCGTTTGAAAGCGCGCGCCGTTGCTTCCGAACTTTCTGAAATGCCCGACTCCATCTTGGCTGCGCAACTAGCACGCTCCATTGAACGCAATCAATTGAATGAAGCGATCGTCGTTTCTGGCACGGGCCAATTAGTCGCCAGTACCAGTAGCGCCTTGTCTAATCTTGTACCTGATATGCCAACGGCTGCGATGATTTCTCGCGCCAAATCGATGGGCGGGTATGGATTAATCGAAGGTGGCAATGAAGGCGCCAGCAGTAGCACTACCAACGGCGACACCAGTTCAGCATCAACAAGTGCGAAGGGCGGCCTACGACTGCGCGTGTTAGTCACGATTCGTGGCGACGGCACATTGATGTCACTAAACAGCCAACCTCGCTATCTACAAGTAACTCAAGCTGTACCAGAGCAATTGAGTGCAAACGCAGAAGCTTTGCGAATCGCGTATGGCGAATATCAGGAACGATCGTTAGCGCGCGCGGGCTTACGAAATTTTTATCTGATCACACTCACACTCACACTGCTATTAGCTATTTTTGCAGCGATGGTGAGCGCATTTCTTTTAGCAACCGATTTAGCTCAACCTCTCCTGTTGCTGGCTGAAGGAACGAAGGCGGTTGCAGAGGGCGATCTTTCGCCACGCCCGATTGCAGCCAGCTCTGATGAACTGGGCACGCTGACTAAATCATTCAATATGATGACCTCTCAACTAGCTGATGCTCGCGAAACCGTTGAGCGCAACCGCAAAGAAGTTGAAGATGCCAAGGCGTATCTCGAATCTGTTTTAGCCAATATGTCGGCTGGAGTGATGGTATTAGATGATCAACTTCGCTTAGTGACGTTTAACGCATCGGCTGAAAAAATTCTGTACCTAAATTTATGGCCTTATCTCGGCCTTTCATTTGCCAGCATTGACACCCTCGCAGCGTTTAGCGCTCCTATTATTGAGGCCTTCTCGGGTCAAAGTGCTCATGCCGCGATGAGTGATGGCGACCCACTGACACAACAGTGGCAACAGCAAATAGAAATTCCACGCAGGCTTATCGGCCAAAAAGTAGATACAGAAATCTCCCTACTGGCCCGCGGTGCTCGATTACCCGTAGATACGGGCTTGGGTCACGTCGTGGTCTTTGATGATATTTCTGATCTGATTTCTGGACAACGTTCAACCGCATGGGCTGAAGTAGCAAGGCGTCTTGCCCATGAAATTAAAAATCCGCTGACACCAATTCAACTATCTGCTGAGCGCCTGATGATGAAGCTTAAAAATAAGCTCAGCGGCGATGACGCGTCTTTACTCGAACGCGGCACGAACACGATTGTGAATCAAGTCGTCGCTATGCAGCAAATGGTGGACAATTTTCGCGATTATGCAAAAACACCTCCGCCTGTTCTTAAGCCGCTAGAACTGAATAGCTTGATCATGGAAATTCTTGATCTTTATGGTGGTCTGCGTAGCAATGCACAATTACTCACGCACTTAGAAAACGATCTGCCCAAGATCATGGGCGACGCAACCCAGCTGCGACAAGTGGTGCACAACTTATTACAAAACGCGCAGGATGCCACCGCCGAATTAAACGGTGAACGTGAGCCACACATTGATGTACGAACAGAGTCGATACGTTATAGCGATGCCGATGGCGCCACGCGCATCGCTGTTAGCTTAAGTATTACCGATAACGGCCCGGGGTTTGACTCCAAAGTCATGGCCAGAGCGTTTGAACCGTATGTGACCTCAAAACCTCGAGGTACCGGCTTAGGGTTACCTGTAGTCAAGAAAATTGTGGAAGAGCATGGCGGCCGGATTGAGCTGCAAAACCGAAAAGATGGGCCGGGAGCCAGGGTTTCCATCCTTTTACTTCGGCTGGCAAGTATTTAATCATTTGACATTATTAATTGCAAAAAATACAATTTCCGTACGAGTCCATCGGATTGAGAAAAAGAGGCGGCAATGGCGAACATTCTGGTAGTTGATGATGAAATGGGTATCCGGGAATTACTCTCGGAAATACTGGGTGATGAGGGTCATGTCGTAACCACGGCCGAAGACGCCAATCAGGCGCGTGATCTTCGACTCTCAAGCTCGCCCGACCTCGTTCTTCTGGACATATGGATGCCTGATATTGATGGTGTTACGCTTCTAAAGGAGTGGCAACGCGACGGTCTACTGACCATGCCCGTGATTATGATGTCGGGTCATGCCACTATCGATACAGCCGTCGAAGCCACCCGAATCGGCGCGATTAATTTTCTTGAAAAACCTATC
>JBIIQR010000247.1:0-3516 GCA_044341985.1 Burkholderiaceae bacterium | reverse complement strand
GGCACGCATAATTACCATCCTGGAAGTCCGCCCGATGCACGAAGTCAAAAACATGCCATAAAACGAGGTTATGATTTGTCAGACCTGAGAGCCCGACAGATAAGCGACCTCGATTACGAAAAGTACGACCTATTGTTGGCGATGGATTGGGATAATCTGGCGCTAGCCCAAGAAAATTGTCCACCTGAACACCAACGCAAACTGCGACGATTAACCGAATTTTGTAAAAGCCATCAGGCCGCTGTCGTGCCAGATCCGTATTACGGTGGCGATGCCGGTTTCGAGCATGTGCTTGACCTGATTGAAGATGCCTGTGAAGGTCTGTTGGAACATGTTCAACAACGCCTGACTATCAATAAGAATGAAAACTCTGGAGACGCGTCATGACCAAGTCTAAGGTAATCCTCATCCTACTTCTGATCTTTGCCGTCGTAATGGGCGGTCTCACGGCTACTGGTCAGTTGCACTGGGGTGACGATCCTAAATCGGATTTTCAAAAGAAAGGCTTGTTAACCGTCATTTGCGAGGTAGAAGTTAGCCGTCCTACCAATGGCCTTGGACAGCCTTTCGAAGTTGAGTCCATGACTATGCCAGCAGAATTTGATTTCGATGAAAAAACCGGCTGGTATCCCGGTGAATTTACGATCTCTCAGAATCGTAAAGGGACGCTAACAGTCACGGGACCTATTCTCGAGATCTCTCGTCCTGCGATGTTTAAAAAATATGGTTTCGCTGTTCTAGGCGATCACGTCACACTCGATCGTAGCAATGGAAGCTTCAAGCAATGGCTTGATCTCGAAGGCAATAAACGACTTGAGCTCATCACTGGAAGCTGTAGGCGTACCACCAATGCCCCCTTCTGAGATCACGGATCAAACAACAACACTCACACCGACTGCTGCCACACTCGAACATCGACCTCTGATTTTCGCGCTGACGGGCACCCTGTCATTGGCAGTCGCCATGGGCATTGGTCGTTTTGCATTTACGCCGCTCATGCCCATGATGCTGCACGATCAGGTGCTAGATCTTCCGAGCGCGAGTTGGTTAGCTAGTGCTAATTACTTCGGCTATCTGTTGGGCGCCTTGCTATGTTCATTGCAACCGACACTCTGGGCTAAGCGCGGTTGGGCGCCACTTCCTAGCCCACCCATGGTGCGCGGTGGATTAGCGCTCACCTGCTTACTGACAGCGATGATGGCTATCGATGTTCCCGCGGCGTGGCCGTGGTTGCGCTTTCTCGCAGGCGTGGTGACTGCGGTCGCTTTCGTCTTTACCTCAAGCTGGTGTTTAGGTCACCTATCTCGCTTACACACACCTGCCGCTGGTGGCATCGTTTATGCAGGGCCCGGTGTCGGTATTGCTGTGAGTGGTTTGTTGGCGAGTTTAATGGTGCAACTCGAGTGGCATTCACGCGTTGGCTGGTTAGCCTTTGGATTATTAGCGACCTTGATGACTGCGATTGTCTGGCGCGCCTATTCACATCCCGATGTTGAATTAGCGCTAACCTCGAATGGAAAAACAAACATTAGCCAAAGCGGCAGTGTCACCGAAAAAGCAGCCTTAACCATCGCGTATGGGTTCGCTGGTTTTGGCTACATCATCACCGCCACTTTCTTACCCGTTATCGCGCGCACTGCACTGCCCGGCTCGGCATGGCCCGATCTTTTTTGGCCGATGCTAGGCATAGGCGTTGCTGTTGGCGCCTTAATCGCATCACGCATACCTTCACGCATCGATCAACGCTGGCTATTGGTGAGTTGCTACCTGATGCAAGCTGTAGGCATTGCACTAAGCAACTGGATACCTAGCTTGTTAGGTTTTGCGATCGGCTCGATTTTGGTCGGCTTACCTTTTACTGCGATCACTTTTTTTGCGATGCAGGTCGGTCGCCGATTACATCCTCAAGCACCCTCTGCCATCATCGGCTTGTTGTCTGCCTCATTCGGGCTCTGCCAAATCGGTGGCCCACCACTTGCCTCTTTACTCATTGCGCGCGCACCATCGACGGCAATTGGTTTTTCGTGGTCGTTGAATGTCGCCGCCACGAGCTTAGTCGCCGGAGCGGGAATTTATTATTGGATGGCGAAAAAATTTCCTGACAAACTATCAGCGTCAGCGATGAAGAGTATCTAAGCTTAGCGACCTGCAGAAGGCGGATCGGTATACAAAACAGTAATACTGATGCGACGGTTGCGCGGGTCATTAGGATCCGCTGAATTGAATGGCGCGGTGTCTGCCACACCCTCAATTCGCTCAAAGCGCGATGAAGGCATACCCGCTTTTTCGAGCATGCGCCGAGTAGCCTCTGCTCGTTCTATGGACAGCGACCAATTGGTTCGCTCACTACCCTCAGGGAAAGGTGAACTATCGGTATGACCTTTCACAGAAAGCTTGTTCGGCATATTAGCCACCGATTTCGCCACCTCGCTAATTAGCGCAGAGGCTTTCGTGCTCATACTGGCATTACCACTTCCAAACATCGAAAAATTCGCTTTATCGATAATCTCTACACGCAAGCCATCGCGTTCACGAATAACATTCACCTGATTCTGCAAATCTGATAGCTGTGGATTTTTCGATAAATTTTCTTTGATTTCTTGTTCCAACTTGTCGAGTTTTTCACGCTTAGCTTGTTCAGCAATTTGCTGCTTCATTTGCTCGGAGATATTCTCGCCATACTTAGAAATCTTGGGATTATCCTTCTCGGATGGGCCCTGATCTTCCCCAGGACCTGCTTCAGTTCTAGGCGTTGGTCGCTCGATTAACTGAGTTTGGGTAGGTGGTCCGGGAATACCATCAGGATCAATGATGGATGCGCCACCCAACATGCCATTGGAGCCAGCAGCCTCACCCAAGGCAGGCTCGCGTCGGGTCGACGGCTGAAAATACTCCGCAATACCTTGACGCTCATTTTGATCCGTCGAACCTAAGAGCCACATAAGCAGAAAGAAGGCCATCATCGCCGTCATCATGTCGGCGAGCGCAATTTTCCATGCGCCACCATGCGCACCCGCATGACCTTCGTCGACCACCTTTTTCCATTTTATGGGCGGTTCGGCAGCAGGGGCTTCCGCCCCATCGGCGGCGGCTTCGTCAGGTTTTTTTTCGGCTTCAGCCATGGCTTTCAGTCTTTAACGCAGTACATAAGGGAATCTATCGACAGCAAAGGCCACGTCTAGAGAGCAGCCAACTAATTCCTTTTCGGAAATATAAGCCAAATGGGGTCGGGTGTCGACCCGCCCGGCCGCAATACCTGCCTAGCCCATCTCGAAATTAGCCATTCCCTCCAGCGCCTTCACCATAGCCGAGTGATCCCAGCCCTTGCCGCCATGCGCTACGCACGACGAAAACAGCTGTTGAGCACTAGCGGTATTGGGCAGCGAAAGACCCAAGCTACGCGCCGCCGACAATGCCAGATTAAGGTCTTTTTGATGCAATTCGATGCGGAAACCCGGATCAAAGGTGCGCTTAATCATGCGCTCACCATGAACTTCAAGGATGCGTGAGGAAGCA
>JBIIQR010000246.1:0-3520 GCA_044341985.1 Burkholderiaceae bacterium | reverse complement strand
GTCTACACCGTTGGGTTGGCTTGAACGTGTGCCGACCTACAAAGATCAACAAGAAAAATTAGCGGATCGTGATTTGGCGACCTACGGCTTTTTGGGTTATCCCTTGCTGCAAGCCGCCGACGTTTTAATTTACCGCGCCAGCATGGTGCCGGTAGGTGAAGATCAAGTACCGCATATTGAGATGATGCGTGAAATTGCTCGTCGCTTTAATCATTTGTATGGCCGCGAAAAAGATTTCGAAGAAAAAGCCAAAGAAGCCGTGAAAAAGCTCGGTACGAAACGTGCCAAGCTCTACATGGAGTTGCGCAATGATTTCCAGGAGCAGGGCAAAGAAGACGCTCTGGAACAAGCCAAGGCGATGCTGGATGATGCACAAAATCTGTCAATGATTGATCGTGAGCGTTTGTTTGGTTATCTCGAAGGTAGCCGCAAATTGATTTTGGTTGAGCCGCAAGCGCTGCTAACGGAAGCTTCTCGACTGCCGGGTTTGGATGGACAAAAAATGTCTAAGAGCTACGGCAACACGATTGCTTTACGTGATGATCGCGACACGGTCACGAAAAAAATTCGCACCATGCCCACCGATCCGGCGCGCGTGCGCAGAACTGATCCCGGCAGCCCAGATAAATGCCCGGTCTGGCAATTCCATTTGGTTTACTCAGATGATGTGACTCGTGAGTGGGTCACGAAAGGTTGTAAATCAGCGGGTATAGGATGCCTAGAGTGCAAGCAACCGGTAATTGATGGCATTTTGAAAGAGCAAGAACCCATGCGCGAACGGGCGCAACAATATCTGGATGATCCCTCATTGGTGCGTGCGATTGTGGCTGATGGATGCGACAAAGCTCGTAAGTTCGCGCAAGAAACGATGCGCGATGTCCGCGAAGAAATGGGGCTCTCATATAACTAAGCAGCTTAATAAAGTACGTTTACTTTGCTGCTTAACTAATTGATATAGCTAAATTATTTATGTCAACGCACCAAGCCATGGATGTTGCCTCACGTTGGGTGCGTCGCTTTGCGGGTTTGATACTGCCGCATAGTAGGGTGCTGGATTTAGCGTGTGGTGGCGGTCGTCATGCGCGTTATGCAGCGAGTTTGGGTCACTCGGTGTTGGCGGTTGATAAAGACGTTAGCGCACTGAGTGCTGAGCCATCGCAAAACATTCACTGCTTGTCGTTTGATCTTGAACTGAGCGATAGCGCCAGCCTTCCCAATTGGCCATTGCTGCCCAACCAATACGGCGGAATCATCGTGACCAATTATCTGCATCGACCTTTGATGTCAGATTTACTGGTCAGTTTGCGTGCAGGCGGTGTTTTGATTTACGAAACTTTCGCGCAGGATAATGGCCTTTTTGGCAAGCCTTCTAGTCCGGATTTTCTGCTGTTGCCAGGCGAATTGCTGCGTTTGGTGTCGTCGAAGCCAGAATTCCATGTGCTGGCATTCGAGGATGGCTACGTCAATGAACCCAAACCGGCCATGGTGCAGAGGATTTGCCTCATCCGCGCGCCGATTGGACCGCCAGAATCACGCGGCTTAGACACCCACCTATAGCAAGGCAAACTGTCCGGCGAGCATCGCTATCCGCTACAATCACGGTTTAGTTTTTTCCGGTGACACAATTATGATCAAGGGCAGCATCGTTGCTATCGTCACTCCTATGCATCAGGACGGCAGTCTTGATTTGCCTGGTTTGAAAAAATTGATTGACTGGCATATTGCAGAAGGTACGGACGCCATCGTAATTGTCGGCACCACCGGTGAATCGCCAACGGTAACCGTTGAAGAGCATTGTGAATTAATTCGCTTGTGCGTTGATCACGTCGCAGGACGTATTCCAGTCATCGCCGGTACCGGCGGTAATTCGACTTCCGAAGCCATTGAACTAACCACCTTCGCAAAGAACGTTGGTGCGAATGCCTCGTTACAGGTCGTGCCTTACTACAACCGCCCAACGCAAGAAGGCATGTACCAGCATTTCAAAAAAATTGCGGAGTCGGTTGATCTGCCTGTGATTCTCTATAACGTGCCTGGTCGTACCGTTGCCGATATGAGCAATGAAACGATAGCTCGTTTGGCGGGTGTCAAAGGAATAGTTGGCGTTAAAGACGCAACGGGTAATCTGGCACGTGGAACCGAATTGTTACGCGCGGTGCCGAAATCATTTGCTGTCTATTCAGGTGATGATGCGACTGCGATGGCGTTGATGTTGTGCGGTGGTCAAGGAAATATTTCTGTCACTGCGAACGTTGCGCCACGCGCAATGCACAATTTGTGTGTCGCGGCCATGGAAGGTCGTATTGCTGATGCGATTGCGATTAACAATAAACTCATTCCGCTTCATAATCGTCTGTTTACTGAGCCGAACCCCGTGCCCGTGAAATGGGCGCTAACGCAAATGGGTCGTATTGAAGCAGGTATTCGATTACCGCTAGTGACCTTAGGTAGTGCGCATCACGATGCAGTTCTTTCCGCGTTGCGTGAATCAGGTGTTTTGTAAGACTCGGTATGGAATTTGCGCATCCCAATTATTGATCGTATGCCGAATGATGCAACAACGATTTAGTCGATTTTTTCTAAAAATTTTAGTGAATTCCCCCACATGATGACTCTTGCCTCACGTATTACTATGACCTCCTTGCGCCGTGCAGCTTGCTTACTTCCGATGGCACTAGTCAGTCTCTCGGGCTGTAGCTCGGTGAGCGAGATGCTAGAGCCAGAAAAGATTGATTACAAGAGCGTTGGCAAGACGAGTAAGGCGGGCAGCAAACTGGAAGTTCCGCCTGACTTGACTCAGGCCAAGGGCGATAGTCGTTACGCCGTTGGCGAAAATTCAAAAGGGTCAGCAACGGCATCATCATTTAATGAGCAGCGTAAATCTACAAGCGTAAAGCCGGTTGAAGGCAAAGTGGCACCATCATCTGACCCCGTCGCTGGCATCCGTGTTGAACGTGCTGGCAGTCAGCGCTGGTTGGTGAGTAAACAAGCGCCTGATGTTCTGTGGCCGCTTATTAAAGAATTCTGGCAAGAGAGTGGATTCTTAATGGTTCTTGAGACACCAGAAGCGGGTGTGATGGAAACCGACTGGGCCGAGAATCGTGCCAAGATCCCACAAGATTTTATTCGCAACTCCATTGGTAAGGTGTTTGATTCTCTTTATTCGACCGGTGAACGTGACAAATTCCGTACGCGCTTAGAGCGTACGCCCGATGGTGGTACTGAAATTTACATTAGTCATCGCGGTGCAGCCGAAGTCGTAACCGGCCAGATGAAAGAAAAAACGCTCTGGACTAGTCGCCCCTCTGATCCTGAGCTTGAAGCCGAATTCCTGGGTCGTTTGATGGCGCGTTTGAGTAATGAAGATAAACCAACAACAGCCAAAGCTGCCGTGGAAAGCGCTAAGCCGGCACAAGACCGCACCAAGTTAGTTAAGGACGCATCCGGCAGCTTCTTGGTGGTTGAAGAAGGTTTTGATCGTGTATGGCGTCGTGTTGGCTTGGCTCTTGATCGTGTGGGC
>JBIIQR010000010.1:0-12438 GCA_044341985.1 Burkholderiaceae bacterium | reverse complement strand
CGCACCTTGCGCAATTTAGCCATCCTTCTAGCGCTTTCCTCAATGAGCGCTCTTGTCTTCGCCGCGGACAAGGCGCCAAAAAAAGGATACTTAACTGATTCTGAAAACGGCGTAGTAAAAAGCAACTTCGGCCTCTGCTGGCACACCGGCTTCTGGACACCTGCTGATGCGGTTGAAGGTTGCGACAGCATGCTGAAAAGCGCAGCTCCGGCAGTGCCCTTGGTAACACCTCTGCCAGCTCCAGCACCCGCGCCTTACGTTGATACGCCTCTAGCACCAGCAGAGACACCAGCGCCAGCGGCAGCAGTAGCTGTTGTTCCTTCCTCAGAAAAAATCACCTTCGAAGCGGATACTTTCTTTGATTTTGATAAATCAGTGCTCAAGCCTGCTGGTAAAACCAAGCTGAATGATTTGGCTTCTAAACTCCAGGGTATTGACATTGAAGTCGTTGTTGCGACTGGCCATACTGACTCAGTTGGTTCAGATGCTTACAACATCAAACTCTCTCTGCGTCGCGCCAATGCAGTCAAAGCCTTTTTGGTATCAAAAGGCATTCCTGCAGATCGCATCTTTACCGCTGGCAAAGGCGAAGGCACTCCAGTGGCAAGCAATAAAACACGTGATGGCCGCGCAAAAAATCGCCGTGTTGAAGTTGAAGTTGTTGGCTCACGTAAAAAATAATTACTGAACTCTAACAGTGGTCAGTGATTTACTAAGCCCCCGCTCGCGGGGGCTTTTTATTGCGCGTCGAAAGCACATGGCCGGTTTCAGCTATCATGCCGGTTATGAATGCCGACCCTCTCGAACTCCAAAAATTCAGTGAACTAGCTCACCGCTGGTGGGATCCCACATCTGAATTTCGCCCCCTGCATGAAATCAATCCACTCCGATTGGAATGGATTAATGCACTTGCCCCGCTCGCTGGCAAACGCGTTTTAGATGTCGGCTGTGGCGGTGGCATCTTGGCAGAAGCCATTGCAAAAAAAGGGGCGAATGTCAAAGGCATTGATCTCTCCGAAAAAGCACTCAAAGTAGCTGAACTGCATAGCCTTGAATCCGAAGTCCAAGTCAGCTATGAACTGATCGCTGCTGAGGCCTTGGCCGATCGTGAAGCCGGTCAATACGATGTCGTAACGTGCATGGAAATGCTCGAGCATGTGCCCGATCCATCGGCCATCGTTCAAGCCTGCGCGACATTAGTTAAACCCGGTGGTCGATTATTTTTTTCGACCTTGAATCGCAATCCAAAATCCTACTTGTTCGCCATTATTGGTGCGGAGTACATGCTACGTCTGCTACCTCGTGGCACACATGATTACGCGAAATTTATTAAGCCTGCGGAGCTATCGCAATTTGCGCGTAACGCTAATTTAGAAGTACAAGCTCTTAAAGGCATGACCTACAACCCACTAACAAAAATTTACTCGCTCAATCACGATACCGACGTCAACTATCTGATGGCTTGTAGTAAACCCAACTGATCGTTGTTATTCATGTCCAAGCTGCCATCCTTGCCGCGTGCTTTATTGTTTGACCTTGATGGCACACTCGCTGACACCGCTCCTGATCTTGCAGCGGCCGTCAATAAAATGCGCACCGACCGCGCGCTTGCTGAAACACCTTTCGAGTTACTGCGCCCACTCGCTTCTGCTGGTGCGCGTGGTTTGATTGGCGCCGCGTTCGAGATAGCACCGGGTCATGATTTATACGATGACATGCGAACCGAATTTTTGGCGAACTACGCAGCTGCGATTGCAGATCACACCATACTGTTTGATGGCGTCAATCAACTTCTTGCAGAAATTACTCAACGTGGAATGCAGTGGGGGATAGTGACAAATAAGCCCGCTCTGTATACCGATGCGCTGGTTCCAAAAATCGGATTGCAGCATGCGGCCTGCGTTATCTCGGGTGACACAACACCGCATGCCAAACCCCATCCCGAACCTTTGTTCGAAGCAGCACGTCAACTGCAAATAGCACCACAAGATTGTTGGTACGTTGGCGATGATCTGCGCGATATTCAAGCAGGCCAGGCTGCAGGTATGCCCACCATTGCCGCGGCCTGGGGATATTGTGGCCATACCGAACCCGCCGACTGGTTGGCGGACATCATCGCCACTCATCCACTTGATTTAGTGACTTTGATCACACGCTCTTGAAATTTCTCGCGCCGCCCATAGATGAAGTCTACAATGACGAAGCTGTTATTGGGGGCGACCTGGTTTCGACAGGGGTTGCAAAGCAGCGCAGGGCATACCGAGGGCTGGTCACCTCGTAAATCCAACCGGAAATGCTTAAATGCAAACGATCCATACGCCAACGTGCAAGCCGCGGCGTAACCTCTAAAAACTTAATAACTTTTTAGCTCTACACTGCTTCTTCCCTGGAGCAGGCTGGCAACAGCAGTAGAGTCATTCACAGGGAATCGCGTTGCGTCGGGTTACTTGGCACAACGTTAAATTTAGGTGACTCGTTTTGCTGCAGCGTGTGTGTCCGCGTCAGCAAGATTAAATTCAAACGACAACACTAAGTATGTAGAACTGTCTGTAGAGGACTTTTGGACGCGGGTTCGATTCCCGCCGCCTCCACCATCAATAAAAATGCCATCCGTTTTTTGGATGGCTTTTTTATTGATTATTCGAATTGACGGGAAACGAACACGCGGGACGCGGGGAGAGGTCAGGGTTTCGTCAAGCACTGCTTGACGCTGACCGAGCGGGCGAGCGATGCAACGCGAGCACCGGCTTACGAGCCGATTCCCGCCGCCTCCACCAAATAAAAGACCACCCTTGCGGTGGTTTTTTATTTGGGCGTTTATGATGACATTAACCCGCGTCCACGCGGGGGTGTAGGTGGTATTCATAGACTGACGGGCATCACGCCAGAAATGGTGGCGGGCCGGCCTCCATTTGACCCGATAGACTGATTTTTGATCACCATGCCCAAACCGGTTCGATCCCGTATCAAAGCTTGCGAAACCTGCAAAGTCGTGAGTTCAACTCTTTACCGGGTGGTGCAAGACGACACCGCTGCTTGGACCCTGATTTGCCAAAAATGCCGGACCCAAGTGGAGCGACTTCCCAACTACCGCTATGGCGGCACATGGAAGGCCGATAAGCGGCACTGATCGCCACTCCACGTCAAAGCAAGCCGCGACGTCTCCCTGATTGATCAGGCCTAAGCTGCTTGGGGTAAGATTCTTTCCATTATCAAAACCGAGAGCGGTTACGTTCCCGGACCGAACCTTGCCTTGTCCTTTCCCCTTTCTCCCTACTTTTGGCTGAACAAGACCCCACCCCCACTGCCCCTTGCGCTGTTCAACAAGAGTTACGCCATGTGCGTGAACTCATGCAACTTGAACAAAAGGAAGACCAAGCACAGTTCATACTCAAAAATGCCAGTGCCAGCATCAAGGAGCGCCGTAGTCGTGGCTTGACCTGGTACCCCGTCACCATTACCCAAGAAGACATCGGTTTTGGTGGCAAAGTGGTCTTGGAGCTAGAGCGCCCTGCGCATCGGCAAGACCTGCACTTGTTTCAGGTAGGTAAAAATGCTTCGTTGTTCAGCAACAAGGCAGGCTACTCGGCAGCCGACCGACCTGCGCTGAGCGGCATCGTGACGAGCGTGCGGCGCAACAAGCTGCTGCTGGCCACCACAAAAGAAGCGCTTCCCGACTGGGTGCTGGATGGCAGCACGCTGGGCATTGACCTGACATTTGACGAGGTGAGCTACCGCGAGATGAACCAGGCCATGAGCGCGGTCATGCTTGCACAAGGCAACCGCTTGGCTGAACTGCGCGATGTGCTGCTGGGCGCCAGGCAGGCCACCTTTCGCAAGCACAAAGCTGACGATCTGTTTTATCCCAGTGCGCTCAACGACTCGCAGCTGGTGGCTGTGCGTCATGTGATCTCGGCTCAAGACGTGGCCATCATCCACGGCCCGCCCGGAACCGGCAAAACCACAACACTTGTGCAGGCCATTCTGGAAACCATTCGGCGTGAGCGGCACGTGCTGGTGTGTGCACCCTCCAACACCGCAGTGGACCTGCTGACTGAAAAGCTGGCCGAGCGCGGTGTCAACGTGATCCGGATGGGCAACCCCAGCCGTGTGTCGGACCTGCTGCTCAAGCACACACTCGATGCCGGCGTGATGGCCCATCCCAGCTACAGCAAGATGCTTGCGATTCGCCAAACCGCTGAACAGTACCGTGAAACCGCCAACGAATATGTCCAACATTTTGATTTTGAGGAGCGACAGCACCGCCAATGGCTGAAGGAAGAAGCGCGCACGCTGCGCCAAGCCGCCGACGATTTGGAGCGCTTCATTTCCGAGGACGTACTCGAATCGGTGCAGGTCATCACCTGCACGCTGGTGGGTGCCAGCCACCGATACCTTCGCCACCTGTCTTTTGAGACCGTCTTCATCGACGAAGCCGCTCAGGCCTTGGAGCCGGCTTGCTGGATTCCCATTTCCAAGGGCCAGCGACTTGTGTTCGCGGGCGATCACCACCAACTGCCGCCCACGGTGAAAAGCGAAAAAGCGGCCCGTGAAGGCTTGCGCGAAACCCTTTTTGAAAAATGCATTCAGCGGCAGCCGGTCATGGCCCGCATGTTGACCATGCAATACCGCATGCACGCGCAGATCATGGGGTTTAGCTCCGAGAAGTTCTATGGCGGCCAACTGGTGCCGCACGAAAGCGTGCGCCACGCCGGCTTGGAGGCCTACGACCTGCGTTTTGCACCTGACCTGCCGGTGGAATTCATCGACACAGCTGGCTGTGGCTTTCTGGAGGTTGCCATTCCCGAAAGCCGTTCAACGGCCAACCCCAATGAAGCCCATTTGTTGCTGGAGCGCCTCGCGCAGTTGCTCGCGCCCTACGACCTAGCAGAACACGATGAACCCCTACACACCCCGCTGACCATTGGCGTGATTGCACCTTACCGCGCCCAAATCAATTATTTGAAAGACGCCATCGAAGACAGCGCTGTACTCAACGACTTGCTGCTGCAACGCAGGCTCAGCGTGGGCACCGTCGATTCGTTTCAGGGCCAAGAGCGAGACATCATTGCCATCACATTGACACGCAGCAACTCCCAGGGCGAGATCGGCTTCCTCTCCGACATCCGACGCATGAACGTGGGCATGACCCGTGCCCGGCGCAAGCTGTTACTAGTCGGCGATTCGTCCACGCTTTGTTGCCATCCGTTTTTTGTGGACTTGCTGGCCCATGTGAAGCGCATAGGGGGCTATTTCCAGCACGCACGAGGTTGCGATAGTTTTTTAAATGACATACCTATCGTGCCTGAAGCTCAGCACGAATATCCTTACTTGGTATTAGCCAAAAAAACGATTGATAAATAGTCTTGTTTAAATTTGTTAAAAAATGATTGCAACCAATCTGCAAAAACAAAACGATCGATCTTGAATAACGAATTCTTTTTGTCTATATGAGCAACATCTGCTGAAGTACTACAGCAGACGGAAAGCTGTGGCGGCTGAGATAACGAATAGATAGCAAGGAGAAGCAGCTCTCAACGGGAACTAACTCAGATGCTGGGACTCATGGTCAAGTCATTCAAGATCTCTAGCAACACGAAAGCCGCTAGCGCTAAAACGGTAATACGTTGGATGGCTTCCATCTCTAACAGTGGTTGTTAAATTCTGAGGATCATCACCCCAAGAGCCGCCGCGTAAAACACGCAAAGAACAGTTTCCACTCAGCCAAGCGCTACCATCGACTGGCGCATTCTGGTAACTGCTTTGCCAGCAATCTTCTGTCCATTCAGCTATGTTTCCAATCATGTCGTAAAGACCAAATTGATTTGGTTTTTTTAAGCCCACAACGTTGGGGTTGGTAGCATTCTTGTTTGACCAAGCGTATTGATCTATTTGGGTATCACTATCGCCCCATGGGTATCTGGTAGTGCTACCAGCCCGGGCTGCATACTCCCATTCTGCTTCGGATGGCAATCTGTATTTTTTACCAGTTTTTTGGCTAAGCTTTTTGATGTAAGTCTGCGCATCATTCCATGAGATATTTTCAACAGGTTGTGCTGATCCCTTGTTTAAACTCGGGTTAGTGTCCATGACTGCATGCCACTCAAACTGTGTAACTTCAAATTTGCCCAACGCGAATGCTTGGATGTTTACTAAATGTCGAGGTTTTTCATTATCTTGTGGATCTAGATTTTTCGAGGTGCTAGATCCAACCAAATCAGAACTACCCATATAAAAATTTGCAGACTCTAACTTCACCATTTCTGGACAAACTGAGCAGTCAGTGAATGCCCAGGTCGCTTTAGTCAGAGTCATTAAAAGTAGAAATAAATAAATTCTCATGTTTAGCTTGCCTATTCAAGATACGGATCTTGCGCATGTTTTATATAACTATTTGTACGCAGGGTCAAAAGGTTCAACGTTTCAAGCATAAAGCAATCTATGCAGCCTTACTTGAATCACGAACAGGGGGCATATTGGGGGCATCCCAAAAAACACTTTTTTAAAAAGATCCGATTTGCAAGACGTTTCAGCCAAAGTTTGGTTGACGCCGCCTACACCAATCAATAAAAATTCCATCCGTTTTTTTGGATGGCTTTTTTATTGAGTATTCGACCGTGACGGAAAGCGAAACCGCGGGACGCGGGGATGTAGGTGAGGTTTCAGCCATGGCTGCGAGGGTTCGCAGTGAGGTCAAAGTGATTCGGAAAATAAAAAATTACTGGTAAAGCTCTTTGCCAGCGTGAGTTGGTGCACGCGAAAAGTCTGATTACTCTGCAAGCGTTGGCTTCTGAAGCGTATTAAACTTCGCCGCTAACATGCATCATTTTTGAATTAACCCAAAGTAAAGGAAATATAAAATGAAACCGAAAGGCACGCCACGCAATCCCTTCGTGGCGCTAGCAAAATTCCGCAAAGCAGGTTCTCATACCAAGCCGGTGAAATCTTTACGGCGGCATGAGAAGCAAGCCCTGGCCAAGACAGCCAAACAGTTGCCGGAATCATGGCACAAGCATATTTCATCTGAGAATGCTTTTGTCATGATTTCGGCGAGTTTGATTCCCATGCGACCGTTCTGTGACGGCCACATGCTATCTGGATGCACCGAGATGGAAGCACGAAAATAAATCAACAGCCATTACGCTTTACCGCTGGCGATTTTTTTAGCCATACTCCAGCGATGCACTTCGCTCGGGCCGTCGTAAATACGAAATGCACGCATGTCGGTAAAGATACGCATGACAGGAGTTTCGCCCGTCACACCCAAGCCACCCATGATCTGCACGCATCGATCGACCACGCGCCATTCTGCTTCTGAGCACACTACTTTGGCACGACTCGATTCAAACGCACCCCTCTCGCCACTATCTAGTAGCCACGCGGTGTGCAGGATGTGCAATCGTGACGTCATCAGATCCATGTCGTTATCAGCAATCATAAAGCCCACGCCTTCGTGCTCAACTAATGGTTTGCCGAACGCTTCGCGCTTGCGCACATACTCCAGCGCGACTTCATGAGCGCGTCGTGCTTGTCCGAGCCAACGCATGCAATGTGTCAGCCGCGCTGGGGCAAGACGCACCTGCGCATAACGAAAGCCTTTACCAATCTCACCCAACACATCGGTCGCAGGTACACGAAGGTCATGAAATTCAACCACCCCATGCCCGCCTGAAAAACAGCGATCCATCGCATCAAGATTACGGACGAGCTTAATTTCAGGGCGGTCCATATCGGAGAGGAACATGGTTGCCGTGCCATCTTCCATACGCGCCATGATGATGGCGTAGGTCGAACCCTCTGCACCAGTGATCAGCCATTTGCGGCCATTGATCACGTAGTGATCGCCATCACGCACAGCGGTGGTTTTCATCATGCTCGGATCGGCACCGGCACCCGGTGAAGGTTCAGTCATACAAAAACAAGAGCGTGTATGACCTTGTACTTGCGGACTCAACCAGCGTGATTTCTGAGCAGGTGTTGCGACCTCTTCCATCAAATGAATATTGCCTTCATCGGGCGCATGAATATTCATAGCGGTCGGGCCTAACCATGAATAACCTGCCTCTTCAAAAACTACGGCCTTCTCGACATGAGTCAAACCTAGTCCGCCCAATTCGCGCGACGCATGCGGCGTGAGCAGGCCCGCTGCACGCGCACGAGAAACAAGCTCAGCACGCAACTCAGGATGTGGACCATGGCTGTCTTGGCGCGGATCATTTTCTAGCGGGATCACTTGTTCAGCGATAAATTGTTGAGTGCGCTCGCGCAGTTCTATCGCTCTCGGCGGAAGGGAGAAATCCATGTCGTTAACTTTACTAAGTGAAGGAATATTATGTTTATTGATTGGCGCAAATCAATCGCGCTTCAAGAATGATTTTCTGAGTCTATTTGCACTACCAAACGCGCAATCATGAAATCGGCGGCTTGATCGAGATGCCGCCTCGCTGACAGCTCTGCACCCGCTCCATCACCACTAGCGACGAGTTTGAACAATGCTTCATGTTCATCCCAAATGTCGCGAGGTTTATCTGCAGACAGTAGCACTGAGCCCATCACACGCTGGCTATTGACCCATTGCGCTTCCATCGTGGAACTGATCAAAGGATTGTCCGCGAGTTCATAAATAAATGTATGAAAAGCCATGTCAGCGGCAATCATGTCACTGACGGAACCTCTTTCAACTGCATCGCGGCCAACAGCGAGCAACTGCTCGCCACGAGTCTTTGCTTTCGCCGTGAAGTTTTCAGCCGCCTTGCGAAAGGCTAGCCCTTCAATGACGGAGCGAACCTCGTACATTTGCCGCACGACGTGAGGATCCATGGCAGCCACTAGCAAACCACGACCTGGCGCATCGCTAAGCACGCCCTGATTTTTTAATAAAACCAAGGCTTGCTGAACGGGTTGTCGTGAAACGCCCAGTTCTTGCGCGATCTGCTCTTGAATAATGCGCTCACCAGGACGTAACTTACCCTCTGCAATCTCGGTAAGTATGGCTTTGTGAACTTGTTCTACTAATTTGGGTTGGGATTCAAGAATTTTCATCAGGTCAGGTATTTTTGTAGTTTGGGCTTACCCTTAATGCAAGTACTTACCAACCAATGATACGCGAATCACTCACCTGAACGCCACCGCTGCTCGGCATCCTCCCAGGCAGACAATGGCTGCAAGTCGGGCACCCACGCCAGTCCCGATTTAGCATCGGAAGAAACTGCCTCAGGTGTTACCACCACATCAAGCAATGCAGGGCGATTCGCCATGGCGCGAGCTATCGCACCTTCGAGGTCTTCTGCGCGTTCAACTCGCTCAGCATACAAACCAAATGCGCGTGCCATGGCAGCGTGATCTGAAAACTGCAATCGGGTACCGACGACTTTGCCGTGAGATTCTTGCTGATCACGCACTTCGATGGCCCACGAGCCGTTGTTAGCAACCACCACCAGCACAGGTGCCTTGTGTCTTGCTGCCGTATCTAACTCCATCGCATTGAAACCAAATGCGCCATCACCGGTCGCAACCACCACAGTTTTATCAGGACAAATCAAACTCGCAGCTACACCGAAGGGCGTGCCAACACCTATACAGCCCAATGAACCTGGATCAAGGTAAGTCGATGCAGGTAAACCTACGCGCGCAAAGCTAAGAAAATCACCACCATCAGCAACCACCACTGCATCTTCAGGTAAAGCATCACGCAAGGCGGCCAATACACGATTGGGATGCATCAGGCCATCACTACCTGGTGCTGCTTCGCGCATACTAGTAACTAATTTTTTCGAGCGTTCCAGATGTTTTTCACGCAAACCTGCAGTCCACGACATATCAACTGCAGAGGATCGGTTACCCGCTACATCAAGCATCGCTTGCAAAGCCAGTCTGCCGGTAGACAAAATCTCAACCTCACCGCGGCGATTGTCTCTGAGCTCTGCTGCGCAATCGGCGATGCGTATGAACTTTGCTTCGCCAAATACCGAGGGTGATCCGTAAGCGAGTTGAAAATCTAATCGACGTCCCGCTGTTAACACCACATCGGCTTGTTGCATCACCGTGCCGCGCATGGCCGCCACTACACTCGAGTGGCTCTCGGGTACTAATCCTTTGCTCTCGCCTGTATCAAGATATGCAGCTCCAACGCTTGATAGCAGTTCGCACAATTCTTTAGCTGCACCTTTTGCACCACGGCCTGAAATTACCAAAGGTCGTTTTGCTGACCACAAGAGCTCAACTGCTTTACGAATAGATGTTTCATCAGGAGGCATCTCAAGTACAACACGTGGTGTAAAACGCTCTGGCATCTGCATTGCCTTGCTCACTCGTGCGCGCACTATGTCCACCGGAAAATCTAAATACACCGGTCCCGGTTCCCCACCCTGCCCCAGCGCGCGAGAAACAGCTTCATCGATCTCTTGCAAAGCAAGATCAGCATGATGAACCGTGCGCGCGTAGCGAGTAATACTTCGCACTAAATCGGTATGCACAATATCTTGTAGCGCGCCGCGATTTTCTTGCGGCATCGGTGGCAGGCCAGATAAAACTAACACCGGCGCACGAGAGATATGTGCGTTGGCGATACCCGTCATTGCATTCGTCACTCCCGGGCCAGCTGTTACCAGCGCTACGCCTAGACCACCGGTCAGATCTGCCTCTGCGTGTGCCATGTAAACTGCCGCACGCTCGTCACGCACATCGATGATACGAATACCTTCGGCATCTAGCCTCATCCAGATCGGCATAATGTGACCGCCGCACAAGCCATAGACGCGTTGAACGCCCTGGCTTTTAAGATAGCGAGCGATCATTGCAGCGACGGATTGCTCGTGTATTTCTGGTGCGGACATAACGCTGACTCCAAGATAATTAGCCGGATAAGCAAAGTAGCGAGAGTCTAGTAGACCTCACTGCAGCCGCGCTTCCCATGGCCGATAAGGGCCATTGCTGAAAAGTTTTATTTGTAATGATTAAAGTATACTAGAATCGAACTCTGAATTCAGTATTCAGAGTTATCTAAGAAACCGTTCCAATCAGACAACATGAGCCAATTTCTTACTCTCTCCGATGCCATCGCCACCCATGCGCGACTGATGCCCAAAAAAATCGGCGCCCGCGATTCGCGCAGGTCGCTAACCTACACTACATGGAATGAGCGCGCCAGCCGCCTCGCCGATGCTTTACTAAACTCTGGTCTAAAAACCGGCGACCGGGTAGGACTACTCGCTTACAACTGCGTCGAATGGATGGAAATTTATGTCGCGCTGGCTAGAGCAGGATTGGTAGCCGTGCCAGTTAATTTCCGGCTCACTGGACCTGAAATTACTTACATACTAAACAATGCTGAAGTCAGCGCCGTGATCGCTGGCAGCGATTTCTGCGCAACGCTGGATTTGCAAAAAACTGAATTACCTATTCCGTCTGGCAGGCACTTCGTGCTGGGCGATGCGCCACACGCTGGATGGACATCCTACGAAACGCTAATAAGCCAAGGTCATGCTGGCCGACACTTCAGCACCGTCGAACCGCAAAGCATGTGCGCGCTGATGTATACCTCGGGCACTACTGGCAAACCCAAAGGCGCGATCCGCAACCATCAGGGTAGCTATCTGATTGCGCTGGCTACCGCGATAGAAATGGAGTTCAGTAAAAAAGACACGGGTTTGCTTGTGATGCCTATGTGTCACGCGAATTCACTCTACTTCGCAACGACCTTCATTCACTTAGGCGCTGCCTGCATCGTTGATGACCGTCGCAGCTACGACCCTGAAGCGTTGCTTGCCACACTCTCACAAGAGAAAGTGACCTTCACATCGCTGGTGCCCACGCACTACATCATGCTGCTATCGCTGCCTGAAGAGACAAAGAAAAAATATGATGTGAGTTCAGTGGGCCGTTTGCTGGTGTCCTCGGCACCCGCTCGCAGAGATACCAAACTCGCCATCCTCGATTACTTCAAAAATGGTCGTCTCTACGAACTCTACGGTTCAACCGAGGCTGGCTGGGTAACCCTGCTCAGACCTGATGAACAACTAACCAAACTTGGCTCTGTCGGTCGTGAATGGGCCGGCAGTGGCCACATCCGTTTGCTAAATGAAAAACGCGAAGAAGTCGCTGATGGCGAAGTTGGCGAACTCTTTTCACGCACGCCCTACGTGTTTGACGGCTACTGGAAGAACACTGAAAAAACTGCCGAAGCCTTGGATGGACAATGGTGCTCAGTGGGCGATATGGCACGCCGTGACGAGGATGGCTACATCTGGTTGGTCGATCGCAAGAGCAATATGATTATTAGCGGTGGCGAGAACGTCTATCCGTCAGAAGTTGAAGGAGTTATCGGCGCTCACTCCGCCGTTAAAGATGTAGCGGTGATTGGTATGCCGCATGAAAAATGGGGTGAAAGCGTGTTTGCCGTTGTAGTGCTACACGAAGGAGACGATGCGACCGACGCTG
>JBIIQR010000243.1:0-3527 GCA_044341985.1 Burkholderiaceae bacterium | reverse complement strand
CAAATCATGGGGTGCTGCCCTGAATTGAGCCCTCATTTGATCGTTCCAGCCGATGCCTCGATGACGACCGTGCGTCGCTATCTGGCCGACATGAAGATTAACTGGGCTAGCTTGATGGTCTCGCGCATGGACGAAGCGACGCAACCGTGGGCACTGCTGCAAATGCTGTGCGAAAAGCCGGTCAAGCTGTCCGCTGCATCGCATAGCCCACTCGCTACCGAAGGATCTCAAGTACTGACAGCCAATGAACTCGTGGCACTGGCTGTTCGCGGACTTGGATTAGAAGCCACGCTGGTGGCCGACGAGCTATTAGATAAAGACGAAATGACCGTGGTCACTGCCACTCATGCTTTGGTCAACCGTATAGAGACTGCCGCTCATGCAAGCTAAAACCGCAAAACGCAACACCGAAGTGATTGGCATCGCCAGTGGTAAAGGAGGCGTGGGTAAAACGACGCTCTCAACTAATTTGGCGGTTGCTCTCACCATGATGAATAAAAAAGTCATGCTGCTCGATGGTGATCTGGGTCTGGCTAATGCGCAAATCGCGCTGGGCTGTAAGACGCAATACAACCTCTCGCATGTGATTGCCGGTGAAAAGACACTGAAAGAAATCATTGTCACCTCGCGTCAAGGCGTCTTACTCGTTCCCGGTGCATCTGGAGTGCACGAAATGGCAGCGATTAGCCCGGCAATTACAGCGGGTATCGTGCAAGCTTTTTCAGAACTTGATGATGATATTGATTACTTAATTTTAGATGCTGCTGCTGGTATCGCACCTTCGGTGTTGGCGTTTATGGAAGCCTGCCAACGCCGCTTTATCGTGGTTAAAGATGAACCTTCGTCGATTGCGGATGCCTACGGCATTATTAAAGTGATGACGCGCGATCTCGAACTCGATGAAATTTATCTCATACCGAATATGGTGGAAAGTCAGGCCGCTGGTGCTCAGCTGTATCGCCGCGTGAATGAAGTGTGCGATCGTTTTCTGGGTAAGACCTTACAATACTTAACATCCATTGAGTCCGACGAGATGATTCTCTCCGCACTCAAAAAATATCAGTCAGTGATGGAATTTGCGCCCGGCAGTGCCGGTGCTCGTGATTACCGTCGTCTGGCTGATGCCATCACCCACCTGCCCAGTATCAGTCACGCCTCTGGAGGACTACAGTTCTTCATGGAACGTCTGGTGCGGCAGAACCAAGGGGCTTAAGCCATGCCACCATCAATCCGACTATACGAACAGACTGGAAAAGCCGGCAGGAGCGCCGATGAAGCGCTCATCCTTGAAAATCTGGGGATGGTTAAACGTATCGCTGTGCATCTCAAAGCGCGCATACCCCCTTTCATGGAAGTTGACGAACTGGTTCAAGTCGGCATGATTGGACTCATCGAAGCTGCACGCGCGTTCGATCCGACCAAAGGTGTGGCGTTTGAAAGCTACGCACACAGTCGAGTACGCGGCGCGATGATTGATGAAGTTCGCCGCTTATCTTTCCTGCCCCGCTCTGCTGTGGCATTTAATAAATCGCACAGCACCGCAAATCAAGCATTGGCATCAGAGCTGGGACGTGCACCAACCCAAGCTGAGTTAGCCGAGTACATGGGCGTGGAGCTCGATAGTTTTGAAAAAGATCGTGGTAACGCACGCCAGTTCGAGACCTACTCGATGGAAGTGGTGACCGATGAAGTCATGAACGTGCCAGATCAAAGTTCGCGTCAGCCCGATGCGATCGTTGAAGAAGCACAAATGATGGAAGCGCTGACCGATGCGATTGACCAGCTGCCCGAGCGTGACAAACTCGTGATATCGCTCTACTACGTAGAAGAACTTAACCTTCGCGAAATTGGCGAAGTATTAGGCGTGTCCGAATCCAGGGTGTCGCAAATCCTCTCGGCCAATGTGAAAAAACTTCGCACTCAGCTGAAGTCCGAGCCGCTGACCCGCTAATTAGAGGTTAATTATGGCGCAACAGATCAACACCATACTGCTGCTATTGATTCTGATTGGAATCGTCGGCGCTCTGCTAGTTATGTTCTTCACCCTTGAGAAAGTGGATAACATACAGACAGGCAAAAGTGCCCAAAAACCCCGCTTCAATCCCGCGGATACCTTTGGCGGATTGTCAGGCAGAGAGTTATGGGATGCCATGCTAGGTGTGCCCCTACGCGGCATCACTGCCAAAGACATCATTCCTCTGAAGCCGCGCTATGAAGTGGTACTGCAAAAACATTTAGAAATTCTATTTGAAGAAGGCCAACACGATGGTCGCGAAGGCTTTTCTATGCCCGTTCGCTGCGAACGCGTTGTACCTACCCTGCGTGGTGATATCGAATCGTGGATACCGCATGAATTTGCGGTTGGTATTTACAAGGTTGGCTACAGTTTAATTACCGAGCCCGATGAAGAGCATGACGTCTTGCGCGAGAAGCTCGATGAGATCGGTGACGAGATTTTCTCAGCCACTGGACTACCTCCTCATCCCTTGTCTAAGCTCCTGATGCCATTCAAGGAAGAAGAAGAGTTCCCGCCAGAAGAGCCAGAAACATTTGAAACCGACGAAGAAGCTACCGAAGAGGTAGTGGCTGATGGTGAAACCAATCCCGAAAACGTCGCCGCACTGCCCGCACCCGAAGGCTCTGATGCTGAGCTGGCTCAAGCCGAAGGCGCCGCTACCGATACAGAAAATAACGCCCAGGGCAGTAGTGAACTGGATGAATTGCAAGCCGCTGCCGAGGCCATGGCCGCCGAAAGACTGGCCGCTGAAACACCGACAACCAAACAAGAAGCCGTCCCAACTGCTTGATTTAAAAGGGTTTTATAAGTAGACAAAAATCGATCCTCAAGTCTTTCGGCAACCCGCCGATTATAGGTCTGACGCAATGAATTACTCAGGAGCGACAGACCATGAATATGAGAGAACGAGCCCTCGCCAGTTACGGTGATGTGAAAGTAACAACAGGCGTATCGGGCGCAGACAACGTGCAGCTTATCCAGATGCTGTTCGACGGTCTGATTGAGAGTCTCGCAACCGCACGCGGCCATATGGAACGCGGCTCCATCACAGAAAAATCCAAAAGTCTTTCGCGCGCTGGCCGCATCGTGGTCGGTTTGCAAGGCGCACTCGATTTTGAAAAAGGTGGCGACATTGCTCGCAACCTGAACGACTTGTATAGCTACGTGACTCGTCGCCTGTTCCATGTCAATGCGAACAACGACATGGAAGCTTTGCAGGAAGTTCATAACCTGATGAACGAAATCCGCAGCGCATGGCTACAAGTACCTACCCTGGTACCTGCTACCAGTCGTTCAACAGCATTGAACTAAGCTACAGCGTTTAAACGCCTAGCTTTACAATAAGGGCCTGCTCTGGTGCCAACCTGAGCAGGCCCTTATTTTTAACGTTTAATTTTGATAATTAAATACTCGCTCTTGAGGCTATCCTGAACAGCGTTGACATCACCATTCACCGTTCAAAAACCACCGATTCAAGAGATTCTCTGACCTGACACGATTTTTGCTTAAT
>JBIIQR010000244.1:0-3527 GCA_044341985.1 Burkholderiaceae bacterium | reverse complement strand
CGCAAGCGGCGGCCTTACGCGACGTCATCACCACCTTGCGCCGCCGTGCGCCGCATGTCTCTATCGTTCTGTATCCCAGTGCTGTTCAAGGCGAAGGATCGGCAGAAAAAATTGCAGCGGCTATTAACACCGCATCCCAACGTACGGAATGCGATGTGCTAATTGTTTGTCGTGGCGGCGGTAGCCTTGAAGACCTTTGGTCATTCAATGATGAGCGTGTTGCGCGTGCGATTGCTGCATCAACTATTCCGGTGGTCTCCGGTGTGGGGCATGAAACCGATTTCACGATTGCCGATTTTGTGGCTGATCTTCGTGCACCAACACCAACGGCCGCTGCAGAAATGGCCGCTATTCCTACTGAGGATTGGTTGGCTGAGCTGCACCAGCATGCGCTGGACTTAACCGATGGATTGCGGCGCGTGTTGGACGATCATTCGCAAACATTAGACTGGATGGCTCACCGATTACAAAGCCCCAGCATGGCGATTGACCTTCAAAAACTGCGACTGTCGAGCTTGCTAAATCGCTTACGACATGGGGCCACCACACCAATAGCAGCCGCACGATTTCGCATCGAACAAGCTCGTAGCCGCTTACACCATGCCTTGCCCGATACCCGCATGCGCAGCGCACGACTGAGCGCTAAAACGGCGCAACTGCAGACGGCTTTCAGTTCACAACTCACCAAAAGGCAGCACGCACTCAAATCCGCTAGCGATCAGCTCGAACTGCTCGCGCCACAGCGCACTTTGGAGCGCGGTTATGCGATCTTGGCTGACGAATCGGGGCGAGTGCTGCGCCAGCCCTCCGAAATACAGCCACCCCAACGACTCAAACTCACGCTGGCCGGTGGCAGTACTTTGCTGGACATCGCTGCGCGAGCAAGCGTTAAAGATTGAGCAGAGTCGCGGGATTTTCAGTCCATTCCATGAGAAATTGCCGCTTAGGCTATACTTCGCGCGGAATTACAAGGGCTTCAATCGGATTGAAATCCGTATAAAAATTGATATGTGAAATTTTTGGGAGGTAATGATGGCTGCAATTCTGCAATCTTTAGGACGAACGATCATCGCCGGGATCGTGATTTTGATCCTTCTGATCTTGATCGTTAGCAGCGTGGCCGGTGCCGGTCCGCAAATGGGTCATGCTTGGGGCGCTTTCTTTATGCGCTGGTTACACGTAGTGTCGGGCATTATGTGGATTGGTTTGCTTTGGTACTTTAATTTTGTACAAATTCCATCGATGCCTAAAATCCCAGACGAGCAAAAGCCTGCGATTGGTAAAGTGATTGCACCTACGGCGCTGTTCTGGTTCCGTTATGCCGCTCTGGCTACTGTGGCCACCGGCCTGTTGGTTGCGTGGATGAATGGCTATTTGGCCGATGCACTGAGCTTACGCCAGCCAGTACACGCGATTGGTATTGGTATGTGGATAGCGTTGGTGATGGCATTCAATGTGTGGTTCATCATTTGGCCTAACCAGAAAAAAGCTCTGGGTATTGTCACTGTAGAGCCTGAAGAAAAAGCAGCCGCTGCACGTTTGGCGATGCTGACATCACGCTTTAACACCATGTTGTCGATTCCTATGCTGTACATGATGGTTGCTCAGCAAAACGGCGGCTTGTAATTAGTAAATGCTGAAATAAAAAGCCCGCGCATACAGCGCGGGCTTTTTTTATGTTCTTTATGTTCGAAGCGATGACTCTTTACAGAGCATCCACAGGTATCTTCAGATACGCGATACCGTTGTCATCTTTCGGTGGCATCTCACCCGCACGAATATTCACCTGTACCGAAGGCAAAATCAGTACCGGCATTTCTAGGGTTGCATCACGCTCAGTACGCATTTTTACAAACTGGTCTTCGCTGATGCCATCATGCATATGAATATTTTTTGCACGTTGCTCGGCCACGGTGGTTTCAAACGCCACTGGTCTGTCATTCGGTGGGTAGTCATGACACATGAATAAACGCGTAGTGTCAGGCATGCTGAGAATCTTTTTTACTGATCCATAAAGTACTTTTGCATCCCCCCCAGGGAAATCACAACGCGCCGTACCCACATCCGGCATGAACATGGTGTCACCCACAAATACCGCATCTCCAATCTGGTATGCAACGCATGCGGGAGTATGACCCGGCACAAACAAGGTGCTGCCCGTCAAATCGCCAAAATGGAATTCCTCACCATCTTTGAGTAGATGATCAAACTGTGAGCCATCGGTAGCAAAGCCAGGCTCCAGATTAAAAATACCCTTGAATACTTTTTGCACTGCTGGGATATGGTCACCAATCGCCGTTTTACCCCCCAGCTTTTGCTTCAGATAAGCAGCCGCCGTAATGTGATCGGCATGCGCATGAGTCTCGAGTATCCACTCCACCTGCAACTTTTTATCTTCAACAAACTTAATCAACGTATCGGCTGTATCTGTTCGAGTGCGCCCCGATTTAGGGTCATAGTCCAGAACTGGGTCGATAATGGTGCATGCGCCACCTTCATTGGCATAGACCACATAGGTGACTGTCCAAGTAGCAGGATCGAAAATTCCATGAACGTGGGGGTGTGAATTCGCAACCATCATTAGCTCCGAGCAAATAATTAATCTGAAAACATTATATTTACTTACATTTTATTTGTCAATATAATGTATTCCATGAAATTGACTGTTATCACTACCACTTTATAAAAAAGCACCGCCCTGAAGGAGAGAACATGAGCGCAAACATCACACGCCATACCGACAAATTTGGAACAGCACCCCAGTTGAGCCCCTCAGATATGGCAGAAGTCGCCGCCATGGGTTTCAAGACAGTGGTGAATAATCGCCCCGACGGCGAAGGCGGTGCAGATCAACCGACCAGCGCGATGATGGAGGCAGCGGCGCACGCCGCCGGACTGAACTATGACTACCTTCCCGTCATCAGTGGTCAGATCACCGAGCAGCAAGCCAAAAAATTTGCCGAACTCCTCGCCACCCGCCCCGCCCCCCTGCTGGCTTTTTGCCGCAGCGGTGCTCGCTCACAAAATCTGAATCAACTGGCTAGTAACGGTTCAAACCCAGGTTAATCAATGAGAGATGCTTTGCTACTTCCGGATTGGCTGAAAACCTATCAGCGCCAGTTCATTGCTGGGGATGTCACAGCGGGTCTTATCGTGACTGTCATGCTGATCCCTCAGAGCCTAGCGTACGCCATGCTAGCTGGATTACCACCCGAGATCGGGCTATACGCCAGCCTGCTGCCTATGCTGGCCTATGCCTTATTTGGAAGCAGCATGACGCTGGCAGTCGGCCCGGTAGCTGTTTCGTCATTGATGACGGCGAGCGCGTTGATGCCACTGGCATCGCAAGGCTCTGCAGAATATGTTTCGCTGTCAATTCTTCTTGCACTGCTATCCGGTGTGATGCTGCTAGCTGCCGGTTTTTTACGCCTAGGATTTTTAGCGTGGTTTCTCAGCCATCCAGTGATCAGTGGGTTTATATCTGGATCCGCGATATTGATCGCCATCGGTCAGCTTAAGTATTTGCT
>JBIIQR010000245.1:0-3527 GCA_044341985.1 Burkholderiaceae bacterium | reverse complement strand
TGAAATCTAACCACCCATTTGGTGGGCCAGGTGCACATAATGGTGGCCGTATCCGCTTTAGCCCTGGCGATGGATTTTTATACGTTGCAATCGGTGATAACCACAGTGGTGCTGGCCCACAAAGCCCAACCGAACTGCGCGGCAAAATCCTACGTGTAGACCGTGATGGAAAAGCAGCACCAGGTAATAACCCACCTGCTGGTTTCGATAAACGAATTTTCACTTATGGACATCGTAACCCACAGGGTATCTCCTTCCGCCCAGGTACCAACGAGCCATACGTATCGGAAAATGGTCCATGGCACACCGACGAAGTTACCAAGCTTGAAAATGGTGGTAACGCTGGGTGGGATCCACGCGACAAGGTGAATGGTCGCGGTGAGTGCCCTGATGGCTACTGCGGCTATTCTCCTAACCAAATGGGAGCGTTACCTCCTAAAGAGCGTGCTGCTTTCATGCCTATGACTGACCTGAAGGCTTATCCAAATGCGATGAAACCGGCTTGGAACAACAACGGTTTGTCACAGGGTATGTGCGGCAGCGTGTGGCTTGTGGGCAAACAATGGAAAGACTGGGAAGGTCGCCTCGCCGTGGGCTATGCGGGTATTGGTATCCATGGAACACCAACGGGTAACCGCATCGATATCCTAGACATTCCTAAGGACGGCAAGTCGGCTAAGCGTGAAGAATTGCTCTGGCCAACATTTGCTGGTCGTTTCCGTCACCTCTCGTTAGGTCCAGACGGTGCACTGTATGTAGCTGACGAAGGTAGCGGCATGATCTATCGTGTCACTCCAAACTAAGGCTTAGCTAAATAAAATGCGCTGCCGAAAGGTAGCGCATTTTTTTATCCCCGCAAAATTGATTGCTTTAAATAAAAAATTTATCTTATATTTTTCAATCAAAAAATTTTAAATAATTTTTGTAGTTTATTTCTATTAAGAGGTTTTCTACTTTTGCGGCTATTAGCGCTATTTTTAGTAACTGGCTCCGCCTTTAACGCAAACTCAGCATACGCTGACACAAGTCAACTTCAGTTGTTACTTCAGAAAAATAATTGCCTTGCTTGCCACCTTATCGATGAACGAAAGTATGGCCCAATGCTTAAAGAGATAGCAGAAAAATATGCTGGAGATAGCAGCGCAATTGAAAAATTAGCCATGAAAATAAAAAACGGTGGGGCAGGTGTATGGGGTGAGGATATGATGCCACCATAACCGCAAGTCAGTGATGCAGATGCTCGTCAAATCACAAAGCTGGTTCTATCACTTCAATAAAATTATATTCACGTTTAATTTTAAAAATTCTGGCGACAGAATAGGTCTTAAATACAACAGCATGACAAAACTATATGTCATCTTTTGTAAATTAGACTTAGTTAATTTCAGACAGCATCGAAAGGACCAATCGATTCCCGGCGGTTAATCGGCGTATACCTTTCTAAGCACGATAATTTTCTATGGCGGTGAGTCGTGCTAAATTCGAGTTTAGTGCCCACGTATTCATTGCTCAGCGTTTCGGAAGCTATTGCCCAAAGCCAACAAATTGGCTCACTTGACTCCACCTCGCACTACCGGGCAGGCTCGACATCAATTAGTGTTAATTCTCGTTGTAGATGGACAACGCCAGCATCACTCCAACAATAATTATTTTTATAATAATTTATTCCAGTTCAAAATCTCTATCTCTCCTTATCTTTGAAAGTCCACGATGCTTATCACTCACTTTAAACAACTTCTCATGATGATCGCGATCATGTTTCTAGCTGGCTGCGCTACTGAAACTTCAACAACGGTCGCGCCTAAGCAAGTCACCTCCGCCGCTACTCCTTATAGCGGAGCCAAAAATCCTATTTCCGTAGGTAAATTCGATAATCGATCCACCTTCCTACGCGGCCTATTTTCGGATGGCGTCGATCGCCTCGGTTCTCAAGCAAAAACTATCTTGGTCACCCACTTGCAGCAATCGAATCGATTTGTGGTGTTGGATAGAGAAAACATGACTGAAATCCAGCAGGAAGCCAAATTACGTAACAAAGACCAAAAACTAAAAGGCGCTCAATTCGTCCTCACCGGTGATGTCACCGAGTTCGGCAGAAAAGAGACAGGCGATCAACAACTGTTCGGCATTCTGGGTCGCGGAAAAACTCAAGTGGCCTACTCAAAAGTTAGTATTAACGTCGTCAATGTGCTCACCTCCGAAGTCGTGTTTTCAGTTCAAGGCGCCGGTGAATACGCCCTATCCAACCGTGAAATTATCGGCTTTGGCGGAACGGCAAGCTATGACTCTACGTTGAATGGCAAGGTGCTGGACTTGGCGATACGTGAAGCCGTCAATCGCCTGGTTGAGGGTATAGAGCGCGGCGCATGGAAACCCGAAAGCTAATGGGGGCAAATCCATGAAACATTTATTCAAAGTTGCGGCACTCTGTGCTGGCTTGCTCTTAACCGCCTGTAGCACCGGAACCCATGGGCTATATCAATGGGGAAGCTATGAAGACCAAGTCTACGCAATGTACAACACGGCGGCAAAAACCTCGCCTCAAGAACAGCTAGCTAAGCTTGAGGCAGATGGCGAAAAGGCTCGTGCAGCTAATCGCACTCCCCCTCCGGGGTATTACGCACACCTGGGTTACTTGTATTTCGAGACTGGAAATCCTGAGCAGGCAGTGGCTTCTTTCCAAAACGAAAAAACTCTGTTCCCCGAATCACGCTCCTATATGGATCGCCTAATTTCACGATTCAAGAAATAAGGAACTCAGATGACACGACGCTTTTTTACTATTGCATTGGTATGTATTGCCGCCTTGCTGACAGGATGCGCTTCACAAAAATCGTATGATTATTCAGCGATCAGGGAAAGTAAGCCGCGCTCCATTGTTGTACTGCCTCCGTTGAATTTATCGCCTGACGTTCGCGGCACCTACAGCATGATGGCTACCGTCACTCGACCTTTAGCAGAACTTGGCTACTATGTTTTTCCTGTGGCCTTGGTTGATCAAACGTTTCGCGAAAATGGTCTGACCGAGCCGGGTGAGATGCACAATGCATCGCCAGCAAAAATTGCCGAGATATTTGGTTCTGATGCCATACTGTATATAAAGGTGGAAGAATACGGTGCGACTTACCGAGTCATCAGTAGTGACGTGATTGTCTCTGCAACGGCTGAGTTGATTGATGCTCGCACTGGACGTTCACTTTGGCGGGGCAGCGCAAAAGCATCAAACTCTGAAAATAGAGATTCTAGTGGTAATGGCATTGTTGGCATACTCGTTAGCGCACTCATTCAACAAGTGGCTAACAATATCGGCGACCCAGGTTATCAAGTCGCCCGCCAAACAAGCTACCGATTATTTAGCGCAGGTTTGTTGCCGGGGCCACGCTCTCCCAACTATGAGAAATTAATCGGGCAATAACGCAGAGCAGTGACTGCACTACAAAAGAAAAGGGCCGCATTATTCATGCGGCCCTTTTTGTAATTACTGAATTAATTTTTACTTCGCACCCATCAACGCGACCGTCGTATCC
>JBIIQR010000242.1:0-3531 GCA_044341985.1 Burkholderiaceae bacterium | reverse complement strand
TTTGCTCGTGTGTAATTACTCTTTTCATTTTGTTCGATGAGCTCTTTAACCATGTCGTCATATTTTTTATCCAGGGCGTGTGTTTTTTCAGATTTGCAATCGTTTAAAAGTTTTGTACATAATTTCATAATTTCATTTTGCGACTTCGCTTCTGGCACGACGCTGCGTTCTATATGCTCACTTTTATCTTTTAGTTGATCGATCCTTTGACGTGTTTTCCTTAAGGTCTTTTCTAAGGATTTAATTTGATCTAGATAGTCATCTCCACCAACTAAAACATCTATATTTTTTATTTTTTTCAATTTTTCTTCTAGCTGATCGGCTTTATTTTTAAGTTGCTGTATCAACCCATCAATTTTATTTATTTTGTTACGATCAACTGTTTCCACAAGATGTTTTAGTTTTTCAGGCGAAAGTAAGCTGCTGTTCCTTTTGTTTTTAAGGGGCGAGGATTCGCTGCCATCTATATTTTCATTTTTGGATAAATTTATTACTTTGCTTTTGGCGCCTGTTTTTTTTGTTAGCGCATTGATCTCCCGCTGAATTTTTTCATCCTCTTTTTCATTATTGTTTTGATTGGCGGTTTTCAGTTGTTTTTGAAGAAGGCGTAACTTTTCTAGACTTGAGTACGAAAGCGATTCTTTAGCTGAAGTTGATTCAGATTCGTCATCGACTTCAGTGATGATCACTGAAGTACTTTGCTCTTCATTAGTGTCCTTTTCTAGTGGATTAGATTCTTTATATGAAGTTGATTCGGATTCGCCATCGATTTCATTGATGATCGACGACGTACTATGCTCAGCATCATTAAATTCTCTGTTAACCATTCCTTGTGAGCGTGATCTGTAAGTATCAGGATAAGCGCCATTCGATGTCGATAGGCTCTGATGTAACGCTACAAGCGGTGATGCTGGTACTGAATTAGGAGGTAACTTGGTTGGTGAAATGGGAGTAGATAAATTTCTGGCGTTCGTAAACTCTCTATACTCATCATTTACTTTTAATGGTGTGATGTTTAACTTGAGTTCAGGAATTGACATGATTTTTCCTCAGGCTAGGTTTTGTAAATGATTGCCAAGTGACTCAGAAAGAATATTTGGTATCGGACGGAGGTTGTCTGGGTCGAGCAGATTTTGTTTTAAGCTGTTTGCGTGTGAGCTATAGCCTTTAAGTATTTCGGCTAGTTCTTCTCCGCTAAGTAAATCAGGGGACATAAAGTGCTGAGCAAAGATGAGGCTGTCTCTAGCTTTATCTAGCCCGTAGACACCGGATGTTTTAGTGGCTGTCAGAAGATTGATGGCTAGGATGCGCTCTAATATTTCCTCGCGTCTGAATGGAGGAAGTGGGCCTATATCGATATAGCAAAGGATATGATCGGGAGCGAAATCTTCATCGAAAAATAGCGCCATGTTTACGCCATCAACATCAATAGAATTCGTGTTGCCAAGTTCGTCTACATCGACGCAGTCAAGTGCCACACTAGTTCTGCGACACAGTTTTAAAAATTGTGAATGATTCATGGTGTGAGGTCTCCTTCATAAAATTAAAAATGAGGCAGACTGTTTAAACTCACCGATAAAAATCGAATGAGTGAAGTAAGGCATTTCACTTTTTTTAGGCAAAAAGCTACCCTTCAGGCGTGTTCGCCTGTTTGTCATCTGAACCATGGTTATGTCTCCTGTTTTATTCGAATAATCAGCGGCGGGAACTACCGAAATCTAGTCAGCGCCGCGCTGAATATTTGTGAGAGTTGTGTAACCAGCTTGCGCGTATAGTTCAACGGAGATGCAAAATAGTCATAAAAAAACCTTGCGATTTCTTAAGGCGCATGCTTTAGAACAGGGCGGGTGGTAGTGCAGACGCAGGTAGTCTGGAAATTTGACTACCTGCGGTGTGAAAAGAATTTAGGCAGCCAAGAGTTTGGCGACGTCAGATTCCAGTTGAACAGGAGTGGTGGTCGGAGCGTAGCGTTCGTGCACTTTGCCGTCTCGTCCTACGAGAAACTTCGTGAAATTCCATTTGATGCCTTCGGTACCTAACAGGCCGGGCGCTTCTGCTTTGAGTAGCGTGAATAAGGGATGGGCGTTGGCACCGTTGACGTCGACTTTATCAAATAAAGGAAAACTCACCCCGTAATTTTTTTCACAGAACGCAGCGATATCTGCTGCGCTGCCGGGTTCTTGTGCCCCAAATTGGTTGCAGGGAAAACCCAGCACAACCAAGCCCTGATCTTTGTGTTGGCGGTACAAAGTCTCTAGTCCCGCATAGTGGGGCGTGAAGCCGCATTGGCTGGCGGTATTTACTATTAATAGTACGTGTCCTTTGTAAGCGGACAGATCGGTGTCTTTGCCCGCAAGGGTTCGCACCGGCAGGGAATATAAGTCGCTCATCGAGATCTCCATAACCAAACAGAGCGTTGATACTAGCAGGGCTGAGCCTTGCCTGCAGATCAGGTCGCTTGAGCGATAATGCGGGGCTATGTCGATATCTATCCAACTTGCTGCTGTGCGTCATTCCATAGACCAATCTTGCCAAACGGCTGGACGCGAACCTGCGTCGGTAACACTGCTGGCGGTGTCTAAAACATTTGGGGCTGACGCGGTGATAGTAGCGGCGGATGCGGGTCAAGTCGCCTTCGGTGAAAATTACTTGCAAGAGGCGGTGAATAAAATAGCCGAAGTAGGCAAGCTCAGGCCTGAGCTGTCATTAGAGTGGCATTTTATTGGGCCGATACAAAGTAATAAGACGCGCCCAATTGCAGAAAATTTTTCGTGGGTACATGCCGTCGACCGCGAAAAAATCGCGCAGCGTTTATCGGAGCAGCGGCCTGTGGGTTTACCACCATTGAATATTTGTCTGCAGGTGAATGTGAGTGGTGAGGCCAGTAAGAGTGGCGTGTCACCTGACGAATTACCTACGTTGGCTGAAGCTGTTGCGGAATTACCCAATATTCAGTTACGCGGCTTGATGGCGATACCGGAGCCAGAAGCTGACCCTGCTAGACAACGTGCGCCGTTTGCTTTGCTGCGCGAATTACAACAACAATTAGCTGCGATGGGTATACACACCGATACCTTGTCTATGGGTATGTCGGGTGATATGCAGGCGGCCATCGCGGAAGGTGCAACGATGGTGCGTATTGGTAGCGCAATTTTTGGAAAACGAGATTATGCAAACTGATTTAAAAATTGCTTTCATCGGCGGCGGTAACATGGCGCAAGCCTTGATCAGTGGGTTGGCGGACAAACTTATTCCAGCGAATCAGATTCATGTGGTCGATGTACATGCCGAGACGCTGCGCAGCGTAGAAAAAAAATGGGGTGTAACCACTGCTGCGACTGCAAGCGCTGAAGTGAGTGCGGCGGATGTGATTGTGCTGGCGGTTAAGCCGCAACAGATGCATGAAGTGGCATCGAGTATTGCGCCAGCTATAAAAAATCAATTAATACTCTCTATCGCTGCGGGTATTCGTGCCGATGATTTATCGCGTTGGTTGGGCGGGCATCAGGCCATAGTTAGAACTATGCCCAA
>JBIIQR010000241.1:0-3540 GCA_044341985.1 Burkholderiaceae bacterium | reverse complement strand
TTCGACAGCACCGTCGCAATCGCCGCCGTTAACGTCGTCTTGCCATGATCCACATGACCAATCGTGCCCACATTCACGTGCGGTTTGGTCCGCTCAAACTTGCCTTTTGCCATCTTGTGCTCCTAACTATTTGATGAGAATGTCCAGGCACGCGCCTGACTTAAACGACAAAACAAAAAAATCCTGGTGCCCTTGACGTGGATCGAACACGTGGCCTCTCCCTTACCAAGGGAGTGCTCTACCACTGAGCTACAAGGGCCTACCTGTTGCCCGCTGCCCCAAACATCCGAAGCACGTCCAACATAAAACTATGGAGCGGGTGAAGGGAATCGAACCCTCGTCATAAGCTTGGAAGGCTTCAGCTCTACCATTGAGCTACACCCGCAAGGGCGACCAACCTCGGCCACTGCCACTGCTCAACTCTTCCATAAAACCGCCAACAACTTTTACCTGGTGGAGGGGGCTGGATTCGAACCAGCGTACTCGCAAGAGGGCAGATTTACAGTCTGCTGCCATTAACCACTCGGCCACCCCTCCGCAGGGAACCGCTCACTATAGGGGAAGGCCATGGTTTTGTCAATTGCATTAATCCCGTAACCCTTGTTTTCACAAGGCTTTCTAAAGGATTTAGAGTTATTGGGCTAACTGATTGGGGCTCAGAGCAGCCGAACAATAGTTGCCACAAGAAAGGCCGCCAATGACCAGATAAAAGTAGAGCCGAACGGTAAGCAAAAGATAATTCCGCGCAAACGGAACCGGAAATCACCCGGCACTCTGCCCACCCAAAATTTGTCAAAAATCGGTAAAAGTGGGTAAAAGACGGTTAATAACACGAAAATAGCCAAAACCCAGCGTATCAATTTAACCCCTTAGATGAATCTAGAAATCAACGCAACAAACAAAGAAATCAGAATAGTCGAAGCGAACGGCAAAAATATCTTCTTGCCAAAAAGACTAAACCTCACGTCGCCAGGCAAGCGACCAATACCCAACCTCTCCAGCCAAGGCAGCAAAGAAGAAAACACCATTAACACAAGGAAAATGATCACCAACCATCGAATCATCTATTTCCCTTAATGAGTGAATGCTTACATTTGATCATAATCGATAACTCTGATCGCTATTGATGAGCGACTCCGAAAGCTCAACACGACTTGATAGCAACAGCACCTTAAAAAGCTCACCCATCTCAGCAGGCGAAGTCAGCTTTTGAACGGCATTTGCTAGGGGCAGCCATAAAGCAGTGTCCTCGGGGCGACTTTTTTCTAGCCATTGCGGCAAGCCAGCGCTGAGCAAAAAGGCTGCTTGGCTCATATAGCCAGCCACTTCTAAACCATGTTCCAGCCCGACACTTGCCAAACCAGTGAAATTGACGTGAGCCGTAATGTCCTGCAATCCGACATGAAGAAAGGGATCACCATGCGCATGGTGGCGGTAATGACACATCAAGGTGCCGCTCGATCGTTGCGGCAGGAAGTATTCGCGCGCTGGGAAACCATAGTCAATCAAGACCGCCAAACCACCCTCACCAGCTTGCAGCATATCCCCCAATAAACGCACAAAACCCTCCTGGCGGGGATGAACTTCCGTGAGATAGCCCTCAGGCAGATCTGCTGCGTCGGGTATGTGATTACACAGGGCTTGATCCACTGACCTATCTTGAAACACAAACTGGTCTCCATCGATTGCCACGCCCCGCTCCCACCACTGATCATTCTTACGAACCATCAAAGGCACGGGCATCGCATCGAGCACCTCGTTACACAAAACGAGACCCGTAAATGAGCTAGGCGGGGTATCCAGCCAAGTTACTTGCCTCTCCTCTGCCAGACGCTGTTGCTGCCTTTCGCGCAAATCTGAGGAAAGCTCCAAAATGAAGTAATCCGCTACTTCCAAGCCCAAATCCCCTGCTGCCCGCAGAAAATCCTCAGCCAATTTGCCACTGCCAGCACCAAACTCCAGTACCCTTAGCGGCTTAGGCAAGCTGAGTGTCGAAGCGAAACTCGCCAACGTAGCGCCAAACAAAACCGTCATTTCGGGCGCGGTTGTAAAATCTCCGCCTTTACCTAATTTGGTCGCAACGCCGGAGTAGTAACCGAGGTCCTTGGTATACAGCGCGAGCCCCATAAAACGAGCAAATGAAATCCAGTGCTCGCTTGCACGGATTTCTTCACGAATCAAGGACTCCAGTGCACGCGATACCAGCAAAGCATCGGAAGAAGGAACAGGTAATTGCATCTCACCATTGTAGAGAAACCTGCCCCATTTAATGGGGAAACTTTTTAACCGCCCAGACAAACACTCATCATCACAAGTACGCATGAAGCCAAATAACATACAGCGGACGGCTTTAGTAACAGGCGCAGCAAAGCGACTAGGCCGCGCGATCGCCTGCGGGCTCGCTGCTGACGGCTGGGATATCGTGGTGCATTACCACTCATCCAAACTCGAAGCGCTAGCTACCGTGGATGCGATCAAAGCCCTCGGGCGACACGCTGTCGCATTGGCCTGCGATTTGTCTGATGAAACGTCCACTCGCCAATTAATCGAGCAGTCTTCGCAAGCGCTTGGCAGAATTTCCTGCGTAGTTAACAGCGCATCTTTGTTTGACTATGACGACGCCGAAACGTTTTCTATAGCTAAGCTTAATGCGCACATGCATACCAATCTCGCGGCACCCATACTCCTTGCGCAAGCCCTGCATAAAGCAACAGCTGATGGCGAGCAATCCGTCGTCATCAATCTGCTCGATCAAAAGCTGTACAACATGAATCCTGATTTTTTGTCTTACACGCTATCCAAATCCGCATTGCTAACCGCTACTACCATGCTGGCACAGTCGCTAGCGCCTAAGCTGCGGATAGTTGGACTCGCCCCAGGTCTTACGTTAGTCTCAGGCGATCAAAGCGAAACTGAATTTGCCAACGCTCATCGTAAAACGCCACTGGGCAAGAGCAGCACACCAGACGACATTGTTGATGCCGTTTGTTATCTCGCCAAGGCCAAGGCAGTCACGGGCACTGTCTTGGTCGTGGACGGCGGGCAGCACCTAACGCCACTACACCGCGATGTTATGTTCCTCACTAAGTAATCATCGCCGCCACTTCTTTTTATAACGAACTTATGCCTTCTTTACTATCTCACCCCGAACTATCTGATTGTCGCCGTCTGTTCCTGCGTAACTACAATATTATGAGCAATATCGGCGTTCATGATTTTGAAAAAATCAGTGAACAACGCGTGTTATTTAATGTCGAGCTTTTCATTCCACTTTTAAACTCAACGCCAATTCAAGATGAGCTTGACGAGGTCGTTGATTATGATTTCATCCGCGAGACCATCAAAACGCGAGTCGGTAAAGGACATGTACAACTACAAGAAACTCTGTGCGATGAAATCGCCCATTTACTGTTAAAACATCCTAAAGTTAAAGCCGTTCTCGTCTCAACAGAAAAGCCCGACGTCTATCCCGATTGCGAGTCTGTCGGCGTCGAAGTCTTTCACATCAAAGAGAGATGAAATGATCGCCACAACCGCTTC
>JBIIQR010000346.1:0-12510 GCA_044341985.1 Burkholderiaceae bacterium | reverse complement strand
TCGTGCTTATGACAATAAAGAAGTCGAATTGTCTACACGCGTCACGGTTCGTATTGCTGAGTATCCGAAAGATATGGTCACGGGTGAGTTCGTCAGAACAGTCACTCGCTATGAGACCACGATCGGTCGTGCGATTTTGTCGGAGATACTGCCGAAAGGTTTGCCTTTCTCCGCAATCAACCGTGCGCTGAAGAAAAAAGAAATTTCTAAGCTCATCAATATCTCTTTCCGTAAGTGCGGATTGCGTGCGACAGCGGTATTCGCTGATCAGTTGATGCAATCAGGCTTCCGTTTAGCAACGCGCGCAGGTATTTCTATTTGCGTTGATGACATGCTGGTGCCGCCACAAAAAGCGACGTTGATTGCCGCTGCCGAGCAAGAAGTAAAGCAGATCGAACAGCAATATTCATCCGGTCTGGTAACTGCTGGCGAGCGCTACAACAAAGTAGTCGACATCTGGGGTAAAGCCGGTGATGAAGTCGGCAAGGCCATGATGGAGCAGCTTAAAGTTGAAGATGTCGTTAGGCGTGACGGTACTAAAGGAGTTCAAGAGTCGTTTAATGCCATTTACATGATGGCTGACTCGGGTGCTCGTGGATCGGCTGCTCAGATTCGTCAGTTGGCTGGTATGCGCGGTTTGATGGCTAAGCCAGATGGCTCGATCATTGAAACGCCAATTACAGCGAACTTCCGCGAAGGTTTGAATGTTTTGCAGTACTTCATTTCAACCCACGGTGCGCGTAAAGGCTTGGCTGATACGGCATTGAAAACAGCGAACTCGGGTTATTTGACACGTCGACTGGTTGACGTGACTCAGGATCTAGTCGTGATCGAAGATGATTGCGGCACCGCGAATGGCGCTGTGATGAAGGCCTTGGTTGAGGGTGGTGAAGTGATTGAGGCGCTGCGTGATCGTATTCTTGGTCGTGTGGCAGCTAATGATATCGTTAATCCCGATACCCAAGCGACACTCTACGAAGCAGGTACCTTGCTCGACGAAGATTCAGTGGAAGAGATCGAGCGTCTCGGTATTGATGAAGTCAAAGTTCGTACGCCGTTAACGTGTGACACTCGCTATGGTCTGTGTGCGATGTGTTACGGACGCGATTTGGGTCGTGGTTCTATGGTCAATTCGGGTGAGGCAGTGGGTGTTATCGCTGCTCAGTCGATTGGTGAACCAGGAACACAGCTCACTATGCGTACCTTCCACATTGGTGGTGCGGCATCGCGTGCAGCGGTCGCTTCATCGGTCGAGGCAAAATCAAACGGTAATGTGCGTTTCACTGCAACCATGCGTTACGTCACTAACGGCAAAGGCGATCAAATCGTTATTTCTCGTTCAGGCGAAGTATTGATTGCTGATGATCATGGTCGTGAGCGTGAGCGTCACAAAGTTCCTTATGGCGCGACGCTGATTGTTAAAGATGGTCAGACAATCAAGGCAGGTACAGCACTCGCTAATTGGGATCCGCTGACTCGTCCAATCATCACTGAGTACGCAGGTACCGTGAAGTTTGAGAATGTCGAAGAAGGCTCAACAGTTGCTAAGCAAATTGATGAAGTTACAGGCCTGTCAACCTTGGTGGTTATTGATGCCAAGCGTCGCGGTACGACAACGGCTCGTGCGTTACGTCCACAAGTTAAGCTGTTGAACGAACAGGGTCAGGAAGTCAAAATTGCTGGCACTGAGCACGCTGTAACGATTGGCTTCCAGGTAGGCGCGCTGATTACTGTTAAAGATGGTCAGCAGGTTTCGGTCGGTGAGGTGCTTGCACGTATCCCAACCGAATCACAAAAAACACGTGACATTACCGGTGGTTTGCCGCGTGTTGCTGAGTTGTTTGAAGCGCGTTCACCGAAAGACGCAGGTATGCTCGCTGAGGTTACGGGTACCGTAGCGTTTGGTAAAGAAACCAAAGGTAAACAGCGTCTCGAAATTACGGACATGGACGGTTTGAAGCACGAATTCTTGATCACCAAAGACAAGCAAGTGTTAGTGCATGACGGCCAGGTAGTTAACAAGGGTGAGATGATTGTTGACGGCCCGGCTGATCCACAAGACATTTTGCGATTGCTGGGTATTGAAGCGCTAGCGCGTTACATCGTCGACGAAGTGCAGGACGTTTACCGTCTGCAGGGCGTTAAGATTAATGACAAGCACATCGAAGTCATCGTGCGTCAGATGTTGCGTCGAGTGCAGGTAGTCGATGCGGGTGAAACGGCTTACATTCCTGGAGAACAAGTCGAGCGTTCAGAATTGTTCGATGAGAATGACCGCATCATCGCTGAAAACAAGCGTCCTGCGACCTACGAGAACGTACTGCTCGGTATTACGAAGGCATCGTTGTCGACGGACTCCTTTATTTCAGCCGCCTCGTTCCAGGAAACTACTCGAGTTCTCACCGAAGCAGCCATCATGGGCAAGCGAGATGGCCTTCGTGGATTGAAGGAAAACGTGATTGTTGGGCGCTTGATACCAGCAGGTACTGGCCTTGCGTATCACCGTGCTCGCAAGGACAAAGAAAGCTGGGAAGCGGAAGAGCGTGCAGCAATGCTCCAGGCTGAGGCGGCTCGCGCACTGCAGGACGCCGAGGCGACAGCTTCAGGCGACGCTGGCGGCGAAGGCTAAGTTATTGCCGAAAGAATAAAAACAGCCCCGAATTTTCGGGGCTGTTTTTATTTTTACAACTCAAACAGCATTGGCAGATGATTAGTCGGCCAAAAGTAGCTTTCAATAGTAGGTCTGAATCATTTCCTTCTGTTGACTAGGTTTCGCGCGGCGTTTATACTCGCGAGTTCTCGAATTTAAGCTCGCTCGGGCTTAAGCGTTCTTTGGTCTGTTTTGCAGTCCCTGCATCGCTTTCCCTATGCCTGCTCCGCTGGAGGTCCGTTTAACGGTTTAATCCAGCGAATCTCGTCCCCGTGATGCAAACGGGGTTTTGTTATTGCCGTATTTTTGTTGACTTAGACCGATGCCAACCATTAGCCAACTGATTCGCAAGCCGCGCACCACGCTGCGCGTGAAAAGCAAATCGCCTGCACTACAGAACAGCCCGCAAAAGCGAGGTGTTTGCACTCGCGTGTACACCACAACGCCAAAAAAACCGAACTCAGCTTTGCGTAAAGTCGCCAAGGTGCGTTTGACGAATGGCTTTGAGGTCATTTCCTACATCGGTGGCGAAGGCCACAACCTGCAAGAGCATAGTGTCGTTCTGCTGCGCGGTGGTCGTGTGAAGGATTTGCCGGGTGTGCGTTACCACATGGTGCGCGGTTCCCTCGATACTCAAGGCGTTAAAGATCGTAAGCAAGCGCGCTCGAAGTACGGTGCCAAGCGCGGCAAAGCTGCGGCGAAGTAATTAGCAGGTCATTTTTAACCTGTAAAACAAGAGTCTGCGGTGAAAGCCGCAGTTTGAATTGGCCGAAATGGTCGAGTAAGTGAACGATTTTTATGGTCGTTCAAGGCATAGGGCGAAAGCCAGTGCCAACTGAAGAAGTGCGAAAGGAAAAGCAATGCCACGTCGTCGCGAAGTCCCCAAACGAGAAATTCTGCCTGATCCGAAATTTGGCAATGTTGATGTCGCTAAATTTGTGAACGTGTTGATGTTGTCCGGTAAAAAATCGGTCGCCGAAAACATCATCTACGGTGCGTTCGAGCATATCCAAACCAAATCAGGAAAAGATCCACTCGAAGTGTTTGCAGCTGCTATCGGCAATTGCAAACCTATGGTTGAGGTTAAATCACGCCGTGTTGGTGGTGCTAACTATCAAGTTCCGGTTGAAGTTCGCCCAGTACGTCGTATGGCGTTATCGATGCGTTGGTTGCGCGAAGCGGCTAACAAGCGTAGCGAAAAATCAATGCCGCAGCGACTTGCTGGCGAGTTGCTCGAGGCAGCTGAAGGCCGTGGCGGCGCGATGAAAAAGCGTGATGAAGTCCATCGCATGGCTGAGGCTAACAAAGCATTCTCGCATTTCCGTTTCTGATCATTGGAGCGCAGCCTCGTGCAGCGCTCTTTGCAGACTGAAAGCCGGGTGCACTGATGTCAGTTGTGCTCGGTTTCTTTATTTAGAGATATTAGGATTTATTTATGGCCCGCAAGACTCCCATTGAGCGTTATCGCAATATCGGTATCTCCGCTCACATTGATGCAGGTAAAACCACCACGACCGAACGTATTCTTTATTACACGGGCGTGAACCATAAAATTGGTGAAGTTCATGACGGCGCGGCCACCATGGACTGGATGGAGCAAGAGCAAGAGCGTGGCATCACGATTACCTCTGCGGCCACTACATGCTTTTGGAAAGGCATGGCGAATAATTTTCCAGAGCACCACATCAACATCATCGACACCCCCGGCCACGTTGACTTCACGATTGAAGTTGAGCGTTCAATGCGCGTCTTGGATGGTGCGTGCATGGTTTATTGCGCAGTGGGTGGCGTACAGCCGCAATCGGAAACAGTTTGGCGTCAGGCTAACAAGTACAAAGTTCCGCGTCTGGCCTTTGTGAATAAGATGGACCGCACAGGAGCCAACTTCTTCAAAGTCTACGAACAGATGCGCAATCGCCTTAAGGCAAATCCTATTCCTATCCAAGTGCCTATCGGCGCTGAAGATCAATTTGAAGGCGTCGTTGATCTCGTAAAAATGAAAGCGATTTTCTGGGACGAGGCTTCCCAGGGAATGAAATTCGACTATCGTGAAATTCCGGCTAACTTGGTTGAAGTTTCCAAAGAGTGGCGCGAAAAGATGGTTGAGGCTGCAGCCGAGGCCAATGAAGAGTTGATGAATAAGTACCTGGAAGAGGGTGACTTGTCCGAAGAGGACATCAAAGTGGCGATTCGTCAGCGCACTATCGCTGGTGAAATCGTGCCTATGATGTGCGGCACGGCCTTTAAAAACAAAGGTGTGCAGGCGATGTTAGACGCGGTCATTGAGTATTTGCCAGCGCCTAACGACATTCCGCCAGTAAACGGCATTGATGACAACGAACAGCCGGTGTCACGCAAAGCCGAGGACAACGAGAAGTTTTCAGCTCTCGCGTTTAAGATCATGACCGATCCGTTTGTTGGTCAGTTGATCTTCTTCCGCGTTTATTCGGGCACTGTTAATTCGGGCGATACGATTTACAACGCCATTAAAGGTAAAAAAGAACGCCTGGGTCGTATTCTGCAAATGCATGCGAACCAACGTGAAGAAATCAAAGAAGTTCGTGCGGGTGATATCGCCGCAGCGGTTGGTTTGAAAGAAGCAACGACGGGTGACACCCTGTGTGATCCAGGTGCGGTGATTACGCTCGAGCGCATGATTTTCCCTGAGCCGGTTATTTCGCAGGCCGTTGAGCCTAAGACCAAGGCTGACCAAGAGAAGATGGGTTTAGCCTTGAATCGCTTGGCGCAGGAAGATCCTTCATTCCGAGTGAAAACTGATGAAGAATCAGGTCAGACCATTATTTCGGGTATGGGCGAATTGCATCTTGAGATTATCGTTGACCGTATGCGCCGTGAATTCAGCGTTGAGGCAACGGTTGGTAAGCCTCAGGTTGCGTATCGCGAAACGATACGAAAGATTTGCGAAGAGATTGAAGGTAAATTCGTCAAACAATCAGGTGGTCGTGGTCAGTATGGTCACGTTGTACTGAAGCTTGAGCCTCAAGAGCCGGGTAAGGGTTTTGAATTTATTGATGCCATCAAAGGCGGTGTGGTTCCACGCGAATACATTCCTGCGGTTGAGAAGGGTGTTGTAGAAACATTGACTTCTGGTGTCTTGGCTGGTTATCCGGTGGTCGATGTGAAGGTCACGCTGTTCTTTGGTTCGTATCACGATGTTGATTCGAACGAAAATGCCTTCCGTATGGCTGCTTCGATGGCCTTTAAAGATGGATGCCGTAAAGCTAGTCCGGTGCTGCTCGAGCCAATGATGGCCGTTGAAGTTGAGACACCTGAAGACTATGCAGGAACCGTGATGGGTGATTTGTCTTCACGTCGTGGCATGGTTCAGGGCATGGATGAAATTCCAGGTGGTGGCGGCAAGATCATTCGCGCAGAAGTTCCATTGTCAGAGATGTTTGGTTATTCAACGTCACTGCGTTCGGCAACCCAAGGGCGTGCGACTTATTCGATGGAATTTAAGCACTACTCTGAAGCACCTAAGAATGTTACTGAGGCCATCATCAGTTCGAAATCCAAGTAATAAAGACGCTGCGCTCTAATTGGAGCGCAGTAATCAACAAAGAAAATCGTTCTTTTTGAAGGAAAATAATCATGGCAAAAGGCAAGTTTGAGCGGACCAAACCGCACGTGAATGTGGGCACGATTGGTCATGTGGATCATGGCAAGACGACGTTAACGGCGGCGATTGCGACGGTGCTGTCGAAGAAGTTTGGTGGTGAGGCTAAAGCCTACGATCAGATTGATGCGGCGCCAGAAGAGAAAGCGCGCGGCATTACGATTAATACAGCTCACGTTGAGTACGAGACACAAAATCGTCATTACGCACACGTTGACTGCCCAGGCCACGCTGACTATGTGAAGAACATGATTACGGGTGCTGCGCAGATGGACGGCGCGATCTTGGTGTGTTCTGCAGCTGACGGCCCAATGCCGCAGACTCGCGAGCACATTTTGCTGGCGCGTCAGGTGGGTGTTCCTTACATCATCGTGTTCTTGAACAAGTGCGACATGGTCGACGACGCCGAGTTGTTGGAGTTGGTCGAGATGGAAGTTCGCGAACTTTTGTCCAAATACGATTTCCCAGGCGACGATCTGCCGATCATCCAAGGTTCAGCCAAGCTGGCGTTGGAAGGCGACACGGGTCCGTTGGGCGAGCAGGCGATTATGAAATTGGCTGAAGCCTTAGACACCTACATTCCTACGCCTGAGCGTGCGATTGATGGCGCGTTCTTGATGCCGGTTGAAGACGTGTTTTCGATTTCAGGTCGTGGCACCGTGGTGACAGGTCGTGTTGAACGCGGCATTGTTAAGGTGGGTGAAGAGATTGAGATCGTTGGTATCCGTGACACACAGAAGACGACATGTACGGGTGTTGAGATGTTTAGAAAGCTGTTGGACCAAGGTCAAGCGGGCGACAACGTGGGTGTACTGCTACGTGGTACGAAGCGTGAAGATGTTGAGCGTGGCCAGGTATTGGCTAAGCCAGGTTCGATCAAGCCGCACAAGCATTTCACGGGCGAGATTTATGTATTGTCCAAAGATGAAGGTGGCCGTCATACGCCGTTCTTCAACAACTATCGTCCACAGTTTTACTTCCGTACGACGGATGTGACGGGCGCGATTGAACTGCCAGAAGGCAAAGAGATGGTTATGCCTGGAGACAATGTGTCGATCACGGTTAAGTTGATCAACCCGATTGCGATGGAAGAAGGTCTGCGCTTTGCGATTCGCGAGGGTGGCCGTACCGTGGGTGCTGGCGTCGTCGCAAAAATCATGGACTAAACTACTCTGCAAAAGCAGGGTGGTGAATAGAATTGCCGCGAGCGAGTACGCGCTCGCGGATCGCTCTTTTAAGGAAGCATGATGGAAAAGCAAAAAATCCGCATTCGTCTCAAGGCATTTGACTATCGTTTGATCGATCAGTCCGCCTTGGAGATCGTAGATACAGCAAAGCGCACCGGCGCCGTGGTCAAGGGTCCTGTGCCCCTGCCAACGCGTATTCAACGTTGGGACGTTCTGCGTTCACCGCACGTGAATAAGACTTCACGAGATCAATTTGAGATCCGTACGCATCAGCGTCTGATGGATATCGTTGACCCAACCGACAAAACGGTTGATGCATTGATGAAGCTCGATTTACCAGCTGGCGTCGACGTAGAAATCAAGCTGCAGTAATTAAAAAATAGCTTTTTGGAAATCTGAACGTAATCATTGCGTTAACAGCTTTCTCGAGCTATAATTTTCGGCTAATTTGCGAGTCGGCTAATTCAGCCTATTCGGGTAGTACCAAAATCAGCCCTGCCCAATCGTAGGCGGGAATGGAGAAAAAATGAACCAAGACCAAAACCAAGGCCGTGGCCTGGGCCTTCTTGGTCGCAAGGTTGGAATGATGCGCATCTTTACGGATGACGGCGACTCGATCCCGGTAACCGTATTAGATGTCTCAAACAACCGTGTGACGCAAATCAAAACACCTGAAACGGACGGCTATGCTGCTGTTCAGGTTACTTTCGGCAAGCGTCGCGCCTCGCGCGTGAACAAGGCGTCTGCTGGTCATTTGGCCAAGGCGGGTGCTGAAGCCGGTACAGTCCTCAAAGAGTTTCGTGTGGAGTCAGCCAAAGCGGCGGAATTTAAGCCGGGCGACACTATTGCTGTGAGCTTGTTCGAGGCTGGTCAAAAAGTTGACGTTCAAGGTGTGTCGATTGGTAAGGGTTATGCCGGTACCATCAAGCGCCATAACTTCCGCTCCGGCCGTCAGACTCACGGTAACTCGCGTTCACATAATGTCCCGGGTTCTATCGGTATGGCGCAAGATCCTGGCCGAGTTTTCCCAGGTAAGCGCATGACTGGTCATATGGGTGATGTTACTCGTACGGTTCAGAATTTAGAAATCGCGCGTGTCGATGCTGATCGTCAGCTCATTCTCGTCAAGGGCGCAGTTCCTGGCGCAAAGAATGGCCAGGTCATCCTGATGCCAGCTATAAAAGCTAAAGCAAAGAAGGGAGCCTAAGACATGGAACTCAAGCTCCTGAATGCCCAAGGTCAAGCATCATCGAATGTCGCTGCGCCGGATACTATTTTCGGTCGTGATTACAACGAAGCGCTTATTCACCAGGTCGTGGTTGCCTATCAGGCCAATGCTCGTAGCGGTAATCGCAAGCAAAAAGACCGTGAAGAAGTCGCTCACACCACCAAAAAGCCATGGCGTCAAAAAGGCACGGGCCGTGCACGTGCTGGTATGTCGTCTTCGCCAATCTGGCGCGGAGGTGGTCGCACATTCCCGAATTCGCCTGACGAGAATTTCTCGCACAAAGTTAACAAGAAAATGTATCGCGCTGGAGTTTGCTCCATTTTGTCGCAACTTGCGCGCGATGGACGTTTGTCTGTTATCGAAGAATTCTCTGTCGAAGCGCCAAAAACTAAATTGTTAGCCCAGAAGCTCAAGAACATGGGGCTGGATTCAGTTCTCTTGATCACAGATAGTTTGGATGAAAATCTGTTGCTAGCATCGCGCAATTTAGCCAACGTCCTGATTTGCGAGCCGCATCAAGCTGACCCTGTGTCGTTGGTGTTCTTTAAGAAAGTGTTGATCACTAAGCCTGCACTGGCAAAGATTGAGGAGATGCTGTCATGAGCGCAGTCATCAAACATAGCGAAGAGCGCCTGATGAAGGTGTTGTTAGCTCCGGTGATTTCAGAGAAGGCTACCTTTATCGCTGAGAAAAATGAGCAGGTTGTTTTTCTCGTGACTCCGGATGCTACGAAGCCTGAAATCAAAGCAGCTGTTGAGATGCTCTTCAAAGTTCAAGTCGAGTCGGTGCAAGTTGCAAATCGCGCAGGTAAAGCTAAACGTTCAGGTCGTTTTACTGGCCGTCGCAACAATACTCGCCGCGCATTTGTTTGCTTAAAATCCGGTCAAGAAATCAACTTTACCGAGGAGGCTAAATAATGGCACTCGTTAAGTTAAAACCAACCTCGCCAGGCCGTCGTGGCATGGTCAAGGTGGTCAACCCTGATCTGCACAAGGGTCGTCCATTTGCAGGTTTGGTTGAGAAAAAATCGAAATCAGCTGGCCGAAACAACAACGGACACATCACTACTCGTCACTTGGGTGGTGGTCATAAGCATCACTATCGTATCGTTGATTTCCGTCGCAATAAGGATGGCATTCCAGCGAAGGTTGAGCGTCTCGAATATGATCCAAACCGCAGCGCCAACATTGCATTGCTTTGTTATGCAGATGGCGAGCGTCGTTACATCATCGCCAGCAAAGGTATGGCGGTTGGTGATCAACTGATGAGTGGTTCAGAGGCTCCGATCAAATCGGGTAATTGTCTTCCTATTCGTAACATCCCTGTCGGTACCACTATGCATTGCGTAGAGATGTTGCCAGGTAAAGGCGCGCAAATAGCGCGTACGGCTGGTGCTGGTGTCGTGTTGATGGCGCGTGAGGGAATTTACGCTCAGGTTCGTCTGCGTTCCGGCGAAGTTCGTCGTATTCACGTTGAGTGCCGTGCCACGATTGGTGAAGTAGGTAATGGCGAGCACAACTTGCGCAAGATTGGTAAAGCGGGTGCGATGCGTTGGCGCGGTATCCGTCCAACAGTGCGTGGTGTTGCTATGAATCCTATCGATCACCCGCATGGTGGTGGTGAGGGACGTACAGCAGCTGGCCGGCATCCGGTTTCACCGTGGGGTCAACAGACTAAGGGCAAGAAGACGCGTCGCAACAAACGGACTACGTCAATGATTGTCTCGCGCCGTGGTAAGAAATAAGGGGTAACACATGGGACGTTCATTGAAAAAAGGGCCGTTTTGCGACGCCCACCTGCTAAAAAAAGTCGAGACAGCGCAAGCCGCTCGCGACAAAAAACCAATCAAGACATGGTCACGTCGTTCGACCATCATGCCGGATTTTATTGGTCTGACGATTGCTGTTCACAATGGCAAACAGCACGTACCAGTTTATGTCTCCGAAAACATGGTTGGACATAAGCTCGGCGAATTTGCGTTGACCCGCACGTTTAAAGGTCACGCAGCTGACAAGAAGGCTAAGAAATAAGGTCAGATGATGGAAACTAAAGCTACCCTCCGCAGCGCGCGCTTGTCCGCCCAAAAAGGTCGACTCGTTGCCGACTTAATCCGTGGCAAGAAGATCGATCAGGCAATGAATATATTGACCTTCAGCCCAAAAAAAGGCGCAGTCATCATTAAAAAAGTGCTCGAGTCTGCAATTGCAAACGCTGAGCATAACGATGGTGCTGACATTGACGAACTGAAGGTCAAAACGATTTACGTCGAGAAAGGTGCTGTGCTTAAGCGCTTCACCGCTCGTGCTAAAGGCCGTGGCGATCGCATTTCCAAACAAACCTGTCACATATACGTGACAGTAGGTAATTAAGGGAGTCACGATGGGACAGAAGATTCATCCAACCGGCTTTCGTCTTGCCGTTACCCGTAATTGGGGTTCCCGCTGGTATGCAGGCAATAGTAATTTTGCCTCCATGCTCAAAGAGGATCTTGAGGTACGTGCCTTCCTTAAGAAAAAACTTAAGAACGCTTCCGTGGGCCGTGTGTTGATCGAGCGTCCTGCAAAGAATGCGCGCATTACGATTTTCAGTTCACGCCCAGGTGTGGTGATTGGTAAGAAGGGTGAGGATATTGAAGTATTGAAGTCCGCCCTGGCGAAAATGATGGGCGTGCCAGTACACGTCAACATTGAAGAAATTCGCAAGCCAGAAACAGATGCACAGCTGATTGCGGATTCGATTGCTCAGCAACTTGAAAAGCGCATTATGTTCCGTCGTGCTATGAAGCGCGCGATGCAAAATGCTATGCGCCTTGGCGCGCAAGGTATCAAGATTATGTCGTCGGGTCGTTTGAACGGTATCGAGATTGCGCGTACCGAGTGGTATCGCGAAGGTCGTGTACCTCTTCATACGCTTCGTGCTGATATCGATTATGGATTTGGCGAAGCTGAAACTACATACGGCATCATCGGTATCAAGGTTTGGGTTTACAAAGGCGATCGTTTAGCTAGTGGCGAGACCCCTGTAATCGAAGTGGCGGCGGATGACGAGCGCAAGCGCCGTGCTCCACGTCGTGACGATGGTAAGCCTGCAGGTCGTAACACGCGTACCAAGCGCGCCGATGCTCCGGCTGGGGAGGCTGCTACTACGGCCGCGCCTGCGCCAGCTGCGGCTAAGCGGGTACGTGCAAAGAAGGCCGACGCTCCAGCAGCACCGGCTGATAAGGCGGGAGAATAATCATGCTGCAACCAGCACGTAGAAAATATCGTAAAGAACAAAAGGGACGTAACACGGGTATCTCGCACGAGCGTGGTACCGCAGTGTCTTTCGGCGAATTTGGCCTGAAGGCAATCGGCCGTGGTCGTCTGACTGCGCGTCAGATTGAGTCAGCTCGACGTGCCATGACACGTCACATTAAACGTGGCGGTCGTATCTGGATTCGTATCTTCCCAGATAAGCCAATTTCTAATAAGCCGGCTGAAGTACGTATGGGTAACGGTAAAGGTAACCCTGAGTACTACGTTGCTGAAATCCAGCCAGGTAAAGTTCTGTATGAAATGGATGGTGTTGACGAAGCATTGGCACGCGAAGCTTTTAAACTTGCCGCTGCCAAGCTGCCACTGGCGACAACATTTGTAATCCGCCAGGTTGGTCGATAAAGGGATAATTCATGAAAGCATCTGAACTCCAAGGCAAGGACGAAGCCTCGCTCAAAAAAGAGTTAAACGAGTTATTAAAAGCCCAATTTGGATTGCGCATGCAAATTGCAACGCAACAGCTGCAAAATACTGCGCAGCTCAAGAAAGTGCGT
>JBIIQR010000240.1:0-3554 GCA_044341985.1 Burkholderiaceae bacterium | reverse complement strand
ACATGCATCGCACAAAGGCAGTCATGGCGACTTATTCGTGATGGGTGGCGCCAGCGGTATGACGGGTGCGGTACTACTGGCTGCACGTGCCGGCGCAATGACGGGAGCGGGCCGCGTATTTGCCGGTTTTTTAGATAGTGCACCACCCTTTGATCCAGTTCACCTTGAACTGATGTGTCGGTCGGCTCATTCATTAAACCCAACACGCGGGGCCATCCTCGTGGGACCCGGCATGGGTATGTCGAGAGAAGCCAATGATCTCTTAGCACGCATGCTCTCAGCTGACTTGGATTTGGTAATCGATGCGGATGCACTGAATCTACTGGCAGTGGAACCCGGTTTACAACAACGTTTAATGCAGCGTCGTGCTGCAACGCTGTTAACACCTCATCCACTGGAAGCAGCAAGGCTATTAGCAATGCCTGTTGAAGATATTCAAAAAGATAGATTGGATTCTGCTAAAAAATTAGCGACTAAATTTCAATCAGTAGTGATCTTGAAAGGGTCGGGAACTGTCGTTGCCAAACCTGACAACTCTCTCATCATCAATACAACCGGCAATCCTGCATTAGCAACGGCCGGTACGGGCGATGTATTAGCTGGCCTGTGCGGCTCTTTGCTGGCCCAGCAGTGGCCTGTTTGGGATGCGGCTCTTGCTGCAGTGTGGATTCATGGGCATGCAGCGGATTGCATGGTTAATGAAGGAATGGGTCCGATAGGAATAACTGCGCCTGAACTAGTACCTTATCTACGAAAAAGTTTGAATCAACTTCTTCCAACTTAAAGCGTATCGGCTACTACTCGGCCAGCCGCAATCGTTAGCGTTCGAGAACAACGCGCAGCAATCACTGGATCATGCGTCACCAGCACTAAGGTCGATCCCTGCTCTCGATTAAGTCCAAACATCAAATCAATGACGGCCTCACCAGTAGCAGCGTCCAAGCTACCCGTAGGCTCATCGGCGAGTAGTAATTTAGGTTCGGTCACAAAAGCCCGCGCCAGCGCAACGCGTTGTTGCTCTCCACCCGACATAAACTTTGGATAATGATTCAACCGCTGCGACAGACCCACTCGCGACAACATGTGTTCAGCTTTTTGGCGGGCGTGTGCATCGGCTCGTAATTCAAGCGGCAGCATGACGTTTTCTACTGCGGTTAAGTGAGGTAACAATTGAAACGACTGGAACACAAAGCCTAAGGTCGATTTTCTCATCGCTGCACGACCATCCTCGTCCAGCGCATACAGATCGATGCCATCAATTAGCACCTGCCCTGAACTGGGAGTATCCAATCCAGCCAGTAAACCAAGCAGAGTAGACTTACCCGAGCCGGAGGCTCCCATCAGCGCCAACGTTGCGCCGGAACGCACGGTAAAATGAATGTCATTCAAGATCGTTAGTTCACCACTGGAGTCGGTGACTTTTTTGGTCAGTCCAGTAACCTCGATCAAGTTAAGTGTCAGGGAGTTTTCAGGCATGCAGAATCGACTAGGTAAACTTTTTAAAAATCTAATTATCGCAATCGTCAGCACTTTGCTGATCATCGCGCTTCCTGCGCATTCTGCAGCAAAAACCCTGCTCGTGCTTGGCGATAGCTTATCCGCTGAATACGGACTGCCTAGAGGCAGTGGCTGGGTCAGCCTGCTCGATAAGCAACTACAATCAGAAAAAATTAACGTAAGCGTGATTAACGCCAGCATCAGCGGTGAGACCAGCGCAGGCGGCAAAACAAGGCTCCGAGCTTTGTTGGCACAACATAAGCCCAACATCGTGATTGTCGAACTAGGTGGCAATGATGGCTTGCGTGGCCTCTCGCTTGCAGCGACTCAGTCAAGTTTAAGAGAAATAATTTCTCTTTCCTCGAATGCAGGAGCCCAGGTCGTTTTATTGGGGATGCGTATGCCTCCCAACTACGGCATTGATTACGCAAAACGATTTGCAGCGATGTATCAGGGATTAGCGCACGAAAAATCAGTGAAGTTAGTACCGTTTTTTTTGCAGGGGCTGGATGATGTTGAACAATTTTTTCAACCAGACCGAATTCACCCCAACCAACGCGCACAAGCTCTGCTGCTAGACAACGTCTGGCCCGTACTTAAACCATTACTTAAATAAATTGTCACGGGCCTCTGCATCAACATGAAATACCCTTCACTTTTGAGCGGAGCAGAATTACTGTCTGACTTAGCAGCCTATGACAGCATCATCGATGTTCGTTCTGAAGCAGAATTCTCACTCGACCACATCCCTGGAGCCATCAACTGCCCGGTTTTGAATAATGACGAACGAATCCACGTCGGTACTCTCTACAAACAAACCAGCGCTTTTGACGCAAAGAAAATCGGCGCAGCACTCGTGGCAAAAAATATTGCCGAGCATTTGCAAAACACCTTTAATGAAAAGCCTCGTGAGTGGCGACCGTTGATTTATTGCTGGCGCGGTGGCAACCGTAGCGGATCTATGGCTCACATACTGGCAAAAATTGGCTGGCCAGCTATGCAACTAGAAGGTGGGTATCGCGAGTACCGTCAAGAAGTTATTAAACAGCTTGATGTCTTAGCAAATCAAAGTCAATTTAGAGTTATTTGCGGCACCACAGGAAGCGGCAAAAGCCGCTTACTGAGCACTTTAGCGAAAGCCGGCGCGCAAGTACTCGACTTGGAAAAACTCGCCGCTCATCGCGGCTCTGTGCTCGGTGGATTACCCGACGAAGAGCAACCTTCTCAGAAACTCTTTGAAAGCCGCATTTGGAATGAGCTGCGCCGATGCTCAACCGATCAAATCATCTGGGTAGAGTCAGAAAGCAAAAAGATAGGTAACTTGCGTGTACCTGAACTACTGATGGAAAAAATTCGGTCTTCTGAGTGTATACGCCTGACTCTTGATACCAGTGAACGCGTCAAACTGCTGCTGGAAGATTATCCTCACTTACGCCGCGATACCGAGCAACTGATGGTTCTTTTGTCCCACTTAACGCCGCTGCATGGTCATACGAAAATGCGGCAGTGGCAGTCACTCGCGCAATGTAATGAGATTGCCACGCTAGTCGAATCACTACTAGTGGAGCACTACGATCCCGCCTATCTAAAATCGATAGAGAGAAATTTCACGAACTACGCTAAAGGTATGGTGGTTGTTTTGCCCGATATTTCGGACGCTGCCTTTGAGGAAGCCGCGCGCCAGATCATGCAACACGCAGATCTGGCGACCCGTTCTCGCTAGCACGTTACTGCTTATGGCTTAACCGGTGCGGCAGCAGGTTTTGCTTTTGCCGTAGCGGCAGGATTCAGAATTTCTGCATTAGCGCGTTTTTTAATCACGCCCAAATACGCTGCCATTTCTTGGGCCGCTAAAAATTCATTGACTTGCTGCTCTTCGGATTTGGCATTGGCCTCATCAGCAGGCTGTTCGACAATTTTATTGATACGGAAAATACGATAGCCCATACCACCCAGATTGACACCCACATAGGCCGGCAGTTTATTTACGTCTGCCTTCATGATGGCATACAGCGCAGGAGGCGGCGTACTCGAATTATTATTGCGCGATATCGCTT
>JBIIQR010000239.1:0-3556 GCA_044341985.1 Burkholderiaceae bacterium | reverse complement strand
GCGCACTTCCAAACCGTGCCAGTGAGTCCACTCCACTCACTCCATTCGCATCACCCAAAAACAATAACGCAGCTCTTACAGGCGGTATAACGCGCTGAACAAGCTCAGCAATAGCGCGACTATCATGCATAGCAAGCAGTGAATCAAGCTGGAGTTCGTTTTCTGTTAACCACGACAAGAGTGTCGTTTTCAACGCCACGAGCGAGGAAGGTCGCAGCGCATAAAAAGCTATTTTGGCCAGATGATCGTGATGAGATTGACTCGCAATAGCATCGGACGATTTGAATAACTGAATTTCTTTAATTACCGTAATTGCTCTTTCTGCGGCGGACTGTATATGACGATCTGTCAATGCTATAGCTACGCATTCTTTTAGCCCCATCAAATACGTAATCACCATCAGATCATCTTTACCTAACCAGGGATTGATGGACTCAAAAAAAAGTTTTTTTGCTTCCACAACAAAAAGGATTCGCTCCAGTAAATTCGAAATCTCATTAAGCTCGACATTCCATTGACTGGTATCGGGTAGCGGGATTAGTGCTATGAGCGCATCGATTTTATTAATTAAAGCAATCAAATCTCGCGCATCCGGCAGCTCTTCCCAAGGGATAGCCGGACCGCTCAACTGAGCATTGATCTGAAACCATGCAGTCTGGCCATCACCATCAACGTCTGTTTCAGCGAGCTGATAAAGAATTTCTTTTACCAAATTATCTGGCAAAGCCGGCCATATAGTTTTGGAGCGTTGGCGAATTGCGCGCACCATGGAGGAGAGAGTTTTTTTCGACCTGGGCAAATCAACGGCCAGGTTATGCATCATCAACTCCACAAAACGCCGTGCTGCTGACCAATAACAACGCTGAACCAACTGGGGATGTCTCAAGCAAATTTCAGTAATTGCGCTGAAAATAACTTCTACTGCTCTGTGCAGATTTTCCGATTCCGCCTCAGCACGTAGTAACTCAAGTAAAGCCTGCTCTACATCTTCAGTCGTCGCGATCACTTTCGATGTATCCGCTTGGATCTGGTTGAGCATGACTTCAGCTCGCGACATGTCCAGCAAATCAAGTGATAGCAGACAGACCGGTGTTATAGCGTTATCGGATAAATAGGTCTGCAACTGCTGCCAGATTGGCAGCAACTGATAAACCATGACTTTCCGGCCGACGCTCACCTCACCCAAGAAGAAAAATAATTTAGCAAGAACTTCATCAATCGTTCGATACAGAGGTGTGGACTCTTTACCACCAGGATTTTTCTGACACGCTGCTCTAATCGCTGCTAGTAATCCAGCCAATCCTGAATGCTGCATGAAATTGAATACTCCTTCAACTTCGCGCAGACGATGAATGATCTTTTCACCATTTATCGACGTGACTTGATCGCTCCTGAGTGCTGTTTGAATCTCTTGAAATGCCAGTGCTAACGCATCACAAAGAACACGCTGATAAAATAATTTTGGAATGTGTGCCGACAAAGTTAAGCCTTATGGCATGCGCTCAAAAAGGAATACAGTAAAATCAGTGCAACTGATCAGCTATTAAGCATTCAGCCGATTTGAAAGCGCTGAATCGCGCTTTCAAGTGCCTTGGCTAATTCAGCTAACTCGTGTATTGAACCCGCGGTCTGCTGAGTGCCGTGCCGGGTATGTTCAGTCACCGTCAATATGCTGTCGATATTACGGCTGACTGAATCCGACACGGAGGCTTGCTGCAGCGCTGAACTGGAAATATCCGTAATAAATTCAGCCAAATGTTGAGACACCCTGCGTATATCCGCCAGCACCGTTCCCGCCATATCGGACAATCGCGCGCCTTCGACCACACCCTGAGTAGATCGCTCCATGGCCACGACGGCTTCTTGTGCATCTTCCTGTACAGTTTTTACCAATAGAGAAATCTGTCGTGCGGCACCACTACTGCGTTCAGCTAACCGCTGCACTTCTTCGGCCACGACAGCAAATCCACGACCAGCTTCCCCTGCTGATGCGGCTTGTATAGAGGCATTCAAAGCTAGCACATGAGTTTGCTCGGTAATGTCAGAAATCATTTCAATAATGTCGCCAATTTCCAGCGATGAATCTCCTAAACGTTTGATGCGTTTAGAAGTCTCTTGAATTTGATCTCGTAGTTGCTGCATGCTGTGTATCGCATCTTGCACCGCAAGCTCACCCTCTTGTGCCGCTTGTAATGACGACTGCGCTACATCCGATGATTCTGTCGCAGCACGCGATACCTGATGTATCTGCGCCGTCAGCTGCAACACCATCTGACCGGTTTGTTGAATTTCTGTGGATTGACGTGCTGATAGCGAGAGTAATTCGGTCGACATATGCTGCGCATTTTCACAAGAGGAGCCAACCTGTAGTGCCGTTTTTCTTACTTTGGCTAATAATCGACACAGCTCTTCCAGCGTGACGTTGACTGAATCAGCAATAGCTCCGGTGACATCTTCTGAGACGGTGGCTTTGACGGTGAGATTACCTTCTGCGATTTCCTGTAACTCATTCATCAGCCGCAAAATGGCGGCTTGATTTTGCTGATTAATCTGACGTGCCACTGTTTCTTCCTGCACCGCTTCTACTCGTCGACTTTCGGCCTCAATGCGGTTGTGCTCAGCCTGCGCCGCTTTACGACGACTTTCCAGTAGTAATGTCCACGCAACGCCTGTTGCAAGCAATAGAGTGAAGACCCCACTCAGGGTTAAACCCCAACTGGTCCAACTACTTGTTTGTTCTTGCTCGCGATACCCCAACTGTAAATTAATCAGTTGCTCACGCAAAGGCTCATTTTCCTGAAACAGGATGCGCTCTGCATTTTTAGCGGCTATGAATTTTCTGATATTCGATAAGGTACCCGCCAGTTCGCGACGATAATTTTCAAACGCCGCTTGAAGTTCGATCAGACGCGCGCGCGCATCGGGTTGTGTCGTTGCAAGTAACCTCAATACGGGACTACCTTCCAAAAAACCCATCAAAATATCGTTAAAGGTATTCGCATCTTTTCCCAGCATGAAGGCGGTCTCTTGATTGATTCCCTCGGGTGTCATGAATTCATTCATGCTCTTACCTAACCGCTGTGTGAGCATGACGAGTTGCCCTGCGGCCGCCACTTCGCGAGGCGAGGCACCAGTCTGCGCTAATAAACTAGCGATCTGTTCAGATAACTCTAGTAATACGGGAGCAATGGTGTTGGCGGTTTTAAGCGTCGATTTAAAGCCTGTGAGCGCTTTTTCCATGTCTAAAATCTGACCTGAGGCCTGATCAGACTTAATCCAGGAATTTTTAATCGCGATAACTTGCTCGGAGCTAGCACCCTCGGCCGCAGGTATGGTTCGGCCTTGCCATATTCCACCGGCCACCAATACATTAATTTCTTGAGTAATGGCGTTGCGACTTTGCGCGAGTTGAAGAAATGCTGCTGGATTACCTTGTATAGCGTTTGGAGCTGCTTTACCCAAGCGCTGTGAATGCATTAACAGGTCGCTGGCGACTTGAGTGCGACTTACCGCCATGTTTGTATATCGGGCATTTAACCAAGAAAATACAATAAAC
>JBIIQR010000238.1:0-3565 GCA_044341985.1 Burkholderiaceae bacterium | reverse complement strand
GATGTCGTATCGTGAATGCTACTGTCCGCTCCAGTCTTCGGGTTGAAGGCTCTCTGCATTTTCTTTTCTTCTTGTTTTTCTTCACACTATTTTTCATCGATGCTTTATAGATTGTTTCTTATCGCCATATTGTTATCGCTACCCGTGCACACGTTGGCACTTGCTTTGGGGGATGTCGTGGTTCGCTCCGCCTTGGGTCAAGTGTTGGATGCAGATATTGATATGGTGGTGCTGTCGGCGCAAGAAGCCGAGTCTTTGTCGGTTCGATTGGCACCGGCAGAGATGTTTGCCGAGGCGGGTCTGGATTACGGTTTAATTGCTCGATCGGTTCGGCTTAGCGTTGAAAAAAAAGCAGGCCGTACACAAGTCCATTTAAGTTCGGACAAAGCCATCACCGAACCCTTCTTGATGTTGTTAATCGAAGTAAGCGCGAGCGGCAATCGCAGCGTACGACAGTATGCTTTGCTGTTGGATCCGCCTTCGACCAAAGATAATGCTCCTTTAGTGACCGCGCCTCCAGTCGTATCTACACTAGCTGCGGAGCCAATAGCTTCAACCACCCCAAACACCCGAGCAACTGCAGAGCCTGCAGCTGCTACCCAAAAATCAAAACTAGCTAAACAAACTACACAAGTTAGGGAAGCTGCTAAGCCAGATGCTATGCTGATTAAGGCTGAGGCATCAGGGGCTCAACCCACAACGCGGCTAGTAAAGCCTGGCGATACTTTGTATCAGATAGCTACGAGTGTTCAACCCAGCGGTGCAACGTTGGCGCAGGTCATGATGGCGATCGCGCAAAAAAATGTTGAGGCCTTTGATCAAAAGACTATCCATCGAATGAAGGCGGGGGCAGTTTTAACTATTCCCGAGTCCTCAGTCATGCTCAGCATCGATGCTCGACAAGCGATCAAGCAAGTGCAAATACAGACACGTGATTTCAATCATGCTTCGATAGATAGAAATAAACTTAGTACAGCAAGTACTAAGAAAGAAATAGCTACCGAAAGCAACCCAGCGAATAAAAGTCATAGTGGCAGGCTAAGTAAGCCAGCAGCGGAGCAGCCATCAGCCACACCCACAGACCAGCTAAAGCTGAGCGCACCTGATTCCTCAGAAAAAACCTCACTCGATCTCAAAGAGCTTGAGAAGCTTGCCAATGAAAAATCGCTGGCTGATTCAAATCTTCGGATTGCTCAGCTAGAGAAAAATATTCAGGATTTACAGAGCCAGTTGGTGACTCGTGATCAATCGGTATCACCCCAGCCTCAACCAGCGCCTGTGCTGCACGAAGCTGTCGAGAAAGCTAAGAACGCCGCACCCGCAGCTGCGGTAACAGCGAATGTGAATCCCGATTCTACTAAAGTCGGCATTAAGCCAACGGTCGTGACAGATCGTGATAACGATTATTTGGCCGAAGTAAAAAAGTTTTTTGAAATGGAAGCATTTTTTGATTTTGAAAAATTGTCAAAAGAATGGGATAGCGAGTCAATCATATGGGTAGGTGTGGCGGGTGCGGGATCTCTCGCTGGACTGCTGTTTTTATTACGGCTGCAACGTAATAAACGCCACCAACGTCGCCACGTTACGCAATCTCAGCGTATCGAACCAGAAGCCGATGCAGGTTCTATCTTTGGGCATGCGGGTGGCGGACATGTAGACACCAATCACAGTGTTTTTCATTCCAATTTTGTACCCTCGGTAAGCAAATTAGATGCGAATGAAGTGGATGCGATTGCAGAGGCGGATGTCTATATTGCTTATGGACGTGATGAGCAGGCTGAAGAAATACTTCTCGATGCTTTGAAGGCTCATCCTACGCGGCATGCATTACGTGTGAAGTTACTTGAAATTTACGCAGCACGTAAAGATCAGAAAAAATTCACTAATCTCGCTACCGAGCTACGCGTATTGACGCACGGTCAGGGTGCGGAGTGGATGCAGGCAGCGCAATTAGCCCAGAAGATGGAAGTCGGCAATCCTCATACAACCAGCATTTCACCCATAAAGTCAATGAAAGAAGCTTACGCAGGAATGAGCGTCGCCACCACTAGCGTGCAACTTCCATCCAAATTTACCTCGAACTTGAACGATCAACCCGCGACGACTGTCGCCGATTTTTCGCTTAGCCTCGATGGCATGCTGCAGGAAGGACGAGCAGAAGCAAGTTCTGCTAGGTCATCATCAACTACGGCTACCGCGGAAATTATCGATTTCACCCACACAGGTGTCACGTCGAAAACGTCATTTACTCATACACATACTCCGGCGGAGACTTTAGCGCTTAAAACAAAAATGGACCTGGCTATTGCGTGCAGTGACATCGGTGATAAAGATGGGGCACGTGATTTATTACGCGAGGTCGCGTCGTCGCAGCATGGTGAGCTGGCCCCACGGGCAAAATCCTTATTGCAGCAACTCGCGTAAAATCGGCTCTTCTTTATATCTCTGAAGCTGCATCACGTTGCCACATCAATTCGCGCGTGATCGGTCCACTCCGTGAAACGCATAGCGCTAGGCCTTCAATACGACGGTAGCTCATGGCAGGGCTGGCAAACTCAGTTGCACGGTAAAACGGTGCAGGATGTGCTGGAAAAAGCACTCGCTGAATTTTGCCAACATCCTGTAGAAACAGTCTGCGCGGGTCGTACCGACGCCGGCGTGCATGCCTTTGGTCAGGTTGTGCATTTCGATACGACGGCTGAGCGCGAACTTTTTTCGTGGGTACGTGGCGTGAATGCCCATTTGCCCTCATCGATTGCGGTCCGATGGGCAACCGAAGTGGTGGGTGGAGAAAACGGTTTTCATGCACGTTTCTCAGCAACCGCTCGCACCTATCATTATCTGATCTACAACCATCCTATCCGTTCTCCTTTATGGGAAAAAAGAGCGGGTTGGGTATTTCGCGCCTTGGACGTTGATACTATGGAGCTTGCTGCGCAAGCGCTGGTCGGCATGCATGATTTTTCTGCGTTTCGTGCTGCACAATGTCAGGCTAATTCACCGATTCGTACACTGCACCGTATTCATGTGCAAAGGCAGAAAGATCTGATTGCTGTTTCACTGACGGCGAATGCATTTTTGCACCACATGGTGCGCAATATCGTGGGCTCCCTGATTCAGGTAGGTAATGGTAATCAGCCTGTGAGTTGGGTTGCCGATGTGCTGGAAAGTCGCGAGCGCGACTTAGCCGCGCCGACCTTTAGCCCTGATGGCTTGTACTTAGCCAAAGTCGACTACGATGAGCGCTGGGGTTTGCCTAAGGTCGAGTCCGACTTGCCATTTATTTAAACAATTTCTCTGATGACGCATAGAACACGTATAAAACTTTGTGGCTTATCGCGGCCAGAAGATATTCAGGCCGCAGCGATGGCCGGTGCCGATGCGATAGGTTTGGTCTTCTATCCGCCGTCGCCGCGTAACGTGAGCGCGCAGCAGGCTGCTACGTTGTTGTCAGATTTGCCACCCTTTATCGCCAGTGTTGGCCTGTTCGTGAATGCCAGCTTGGCTGAAGTACAGGAGGTGTTGCGGGTTGCCCCCCTATCAATGCTGCAATTCCACGGCGATG
>JBIIQR010000009.1:0-12606 GCA_044341985.1 Burkholderiaceae bacterium | reverse complement strand
CCATAATGCCAGTGATAACGCTGAGCTTTGGATGGCGTGAGTTAACTTCTTTACGGAAGGCCATCAACGCCTCAGCATGCGAACCGGTTTCAACTTCTTTTTCCGCTACGCCGCTAGCACCAAAAGCAAGCTTGGCTGCACCGCAGTCACGATGAGATAAAGCCACAACACGTTTGATGTGATGTAGGCCGACGGTGATGTCGAGGTTGTCCCAAAACGTTTTGTGCCAGGCTGCAAATTTAGGATGTACAGCGCCGAGTGGGCCACCAGCCATCACGAAGTGGCTGTAGTTGTCGCCCAGTTTTTCACGATCGACACCCGATAACAAACCCATGTATTGCCAGCTCAGCGTAGTAAAGCGTGGATCGATGCAGTTAACCAGCATCGCTTCATAGTTGCCGCCGCCCGCCATGGAGCGACCAGGAACGAATCCCATCAGGCCACCCGCTAAGACAGCAGCGCCCGTCGCTAAGAACTGACGACGTGAAGTACCTGTGATTAGTGGTGTGCAGCAGGGGCAGTCGGATTGATGTGGCTGACCGGGCAGTGTTTTAATAATAGTATCGGACACAATAATTCTCCTTGATTAATTCAATACTGCGGGGCCCGAGTTAATGAAAGCGGCCCGGACGATAAATTGCAGAAGCTTCAGCATAATCCGCTGTGCTATGCCTTGCATGAGTTTTGTTAGTAAAACTGAATTATTTTTGCGTGCTTTACGCCGAAACATCCAGCTACGCTTGATTAATCGAGACCAGCAGTCAGGTTCTTGAGTGCGCCCGAGTATATTCTTTGTGTAAGGGCCTACAGAATTTCGCACTCGACTCGATTAAGAAGGACGAGAAGCATAGCAAGTAACGAGGCGCGATTAGTTTAGGGTGCGCTGAATGATTTAATTTTGATAATTTATGCCACCAGCAGGATTGAATGGCTATTTTTAGTGAGACCTGACAGGAAGGTCATGACGATGAATGCTACTAATATACTCACAGCGCTTTTATTTACCTTGGCTTGCTCAAGCGTGAATGCTAACGATGCTAAGCATGATGATCATGCTGCTCCAGCCAAAGCGGCTGCACCAGCGAAAGCCGCTGAATCTAAGACTGCCGAGGTGAAACCAGCGGATGCTAAGCCCCCAGCAGAGACTAAACAGGTTGATGCGAAGCCAGCAGCACAAGAAACCAAGTTGGCGGCAGATACCCCAGCAGAAGCACCTGCTAAGCCCGCACCGAAAAAGAAAAAGCCCGTCAAGAAACCAGCTAAAAAACAGTTAGCTAAAGAAGCGGGTGCTCACGCACCTGCAGCTGCAAACGCTGATGCAGGCCATGCCGCACCCGTGGCAGCCGCTACGGAGCCAAGCAAGCGATTGAAACTGAAAAAAGCGTATCCCGGTGGTACTCCAGTCGGCGCCGATACGCCTGCAGCGGATTCGCACGATGCGTCTGCGGCATCACCTGCTCCAGCCACGGCTGTTTCGCAGTTAGCAGCCCATGATACTCATGCAACACCAGCAGCGGCACCCGCTTCAGCACCCGCTGCGGCGGCCCCTTCGCATGAAGCACCTGCCGCAGCTCCTGCAGTAGCTGACACTCATGTCGCTTACTCTGCATCAGCAGAACCTCAAGTCAGTAAACGTTTGAAACCTAAAGCATCTATACCGGGCGCTACTTCAGCTGCAGTAGCAGTAGCAGATACACATGCACCCAAAGCAGACCATGATGCTCCAGCCGCGAATGATCACGCTCCATCTCAGCCAAGTGCTGCGCATGACGATCACGCTCCGGCCCCTGTTGCAGCCGCACCCGTTGCTGCCAAAGTCCTGCCAGCACATTCAGTACCTGCAGTGCCTGCAGTTCGTGCAGCTGCTGAGGAGTGTGATTTACCCTTGAAATCGGAAGTCGCCGCTTTATTTGATCGCTGGAATAATTCGCTTAAGACGGGTGACCCTAGAAAAGTCGTCGTTAATTACGCGCCTAATTCCATTCTTTTGCCAACGGTATCGAATCGTGCTCGGTTCACTATCGCTGAAAAGGAAGAGTACTTCATGCATTTTTTAATGCGTCGTCCTGAAGGCAGTATTGATGATCGGATGATTGAAGTGGACTGCAATAGTGCAACCGATGCTGGCTTGTATACCTTCCGATTTGCCGATGGCACTAAGGTGAAAGCGCGTTATTCGTTTTCTTACAAAAAGATAGGTTCCGAGTGGTTGATCACGAGCCATCACTCATCGGCCATGCCAGAAAGTGTGGAAGTGAAAGCCGATGCGCATGCAGCCCAAGCGAATCATGCACCGGCACCTAAGGCCCTTCCTGGTCGACCAGTAGAAGCGCCTGAAGCATCAACCAAAGGTTGGGTTCGTTATCCCTAATAAAGCGATCAGGCCGAGCTAATGATTACTCGGCCTGCTTCTTTTACTTTCGATTTTTAGCTCTGATCGAACTGCTTATCGACGGGCACTTGCATATTGGTCGCCAATGCATTCGTGGTACTTGCCATCGCAATCACCGCTTGTAGCTCAGCATATTGTTCCGCTGTCATTCCTTTAGCTCGTGCTGCAGCCGTATGTGAATGCACACAATATTCACAGCTATTGGCCGTAGATACCGCGATGTAAATCAACTCTTTAGTCACAGCATCTAGTGCGCCCGGTTTCATCACTTCTTGCGCACGTTCCCATACATGCTTTAACAAATCAGGCGAGTGCGCTAGCGCTTTCCAAAAATTGTTTACGTCATTTACTTTGCGCGTTTGCATGATGTTGTCGTACACAGCGCGTGCTTCGGGTTTTGCTTCGTCGTAGGGAATTAGCGGTACGGTAGCCATAGTCTTTCCTTGGTATTTTGGTTAGTGGTTGGTAGTTCGTCGTTTGAATTATTTAATTAATAATTTCATTTCATTTTTCGCGCAGATTTACTAGGGGTGTGTTGTGGCATAAGGAATATAACAGCGAGTTTCACAAACGATAATTTATTATCAGCTTACAGGTCGCTCGCGGCTATGGTAAAACGCATTGGTCGGAACTGGGCAAGAAAGAGTTTTCTAAATAAAGCGTTTTGACCCCTCACTATTAAAACAATCCCGGCAAGTGTCGATTTATTGATCGGATAAAGATTCCATGAGCAGTTTAATGATTACGGACATTCGTGCGCGAGCCGTTGTAGCTCCACTGTCCAGGCCGGTGAGAACCGCTTCCGGCTCAGTCGATGTATCGCCATTGATTTTGCTCGATGTCGTTACTGAACAAGGTATTACAGGGCATGCGTATTTGTTTGGTTATACACCAGTGACACTCAAGCCCTTGATGAGCCTGTTGGAGCAAATCAAGCCTGAGTTGATCGGCAAACCTTGCGTGCCGCTGGCGCGTATGCAGCAAATGGAAAAGCGTTTTCGTTTGCTCGGCTTGCAAGGATTGTTGGGAATGTTGTTATCGACGTTAGATATGGCGTATTGGGATGCATTAGGCAAAGCGGCTAATCAACCTGTTGTGCAGTTGTTAGGTGGTGAAGCAAGCCCCGTTGCTGCATACGATAGCTATGGCATGGTTGATCCAGTCAAGGATGCTAAAGCGATCGAGCATACGTTGAAGCAGGGATTTAAAGCGATCAAAATTAAGTTGGGCGATGTTGATGCTCAGCGTGATTTGCATGTGGTGGCTGAGGTGCGCCGCATGATCGGCTCGGAGGTCGCCTTAATGGTGGATTACAACCAGAGCTTGTCGCCCAAAGAAGCGATACGACGTATACAGATGATTGAGTCTTACGATATTCATTGGGTTGAAGAACCCGTCGCTGCGGAAGATTTACAAGGTCATGCCATAGTCAGGCAGTCTGTGAATGTGGGTATACAGACGGGTGAGAATTGGTGGTTCCCGCGTGACGCTGAACGTGCATTGAGCGCTCAGGCATGCGACATGATGATGCCGGATTTAATGAAAATCGGTGGCATCACAGGTTGGTTATCCGTGATGGGTATGGCCAGTGCTGCATCGATGCCTGTGTCAAGCCACATCTTTATTGAGGCCAGCGCGCATGTATTACCAGTGACACCGACCTGCCATTGGCTAGAGTTTATGGACTTCGGGTCGATGATATTGGCAGAGCCGTATGTTATCGATAAAGGCCACGTCACTGCGAAGGGACCCGGTCTGGGAATGGCATGGGATGAATCTGCAGTCGCACGCTATGCAGTGAATTAAATGAGTTGCCCATGCCATAAAAAGTATGGGTAAAGAGTTGTCGGGAGAGGTCGCTATGAAACGATACGTCGGTCTGCAGTTGTTGCTCGTGCTAGGCATGTTGCCTGGGTTTGCGCGCGCGCAGACAGTCGACACCAATAATCCAGAAATCGTTGTTAAGAGCGTCTATTGTGTCGCGTTTGACTTGAGTGGCGTATTGGTGAATCGTGGTGGTCAGGAATTTCATGGCACCTTGAACGTCGCGGTACGTGATGAAGAGGGCGATATTGTTGGTCGCAACAAAATCAAACTGCGAGTCGGGCCCGAAAATGGCAAGCGCTTTGCGTTTTACTACATCAACACCATGAATTGCCGCCGTCACACCTTCGAATTCAAGGTTGACCCCGATCTTCCCGGCCTGGCTTTGAAATAGCTGGTCGCGGTTTATAAAAATTCTCGCTTAACCCAGCCCCCCAGTTTTTGACCTGCGTTGGGTATGTCTATCCCGGCTTTGTGCTGTTGTGCAAGGCTGTGGTATGGTGATTCCATGCCTGATTCTTTCAGTCCGCTCTGGCGCCGTGCCTTACTCCTTATGCTTTTGGGGTTGCTGTTGCCTGTGCAGAATTCGTTAGCTTATGCGCGTTTTTTAGCTATGCTGACTCCGCTTAAGTCAGAGCCCGTGACGGCGCAGATATCAGTCAAGGAAATGCCAATCGCTGCGCACCACCATTCATCACAGGATGTCGGGGCTGTGATGAATGATGAGAGCTCGACTGAGCATCATGTGAGCAATACAGATAATCCTTGTCATTCCGATGCGCCTACAACTACTCAAAATCACGACTGTGCAAAATGTTGTCTGATGGGTGCAGCTGCTCCACCTTCCTCTGCTGTGCATGCACAAAGCCAGGTCATGGCGCTCTGTGTTTTCGTCACATCTTCTGATTCGCTATCTGGATTCATTCCGGATGGACTCGAACGACCTCCCCGAACTCAGCTTGCCTGATCTTCTGCTGTAGCGAGCAATCGTTATAGCAGTCTGCGCGTAGTTCACGGCTTATGCAGCCATGAGGTATGCAATCGATTCCCATTTGGAGTAGGTATGAATTTTTATTCGCGACCCTGTGCGCCTGCGCGCGTGCGTGCTTTCATCTGCTTGTTGCCGCTTACGTTGCTAGGCTGCGCCAACTTTTCTTCTGATGGAGGACTTAATCGTGTTTCTGAGTTGAGTAAAGAACGTATCGGCTATCCCGCGCCCAACGCAACGAATTCACCCGAGGTACAAGAACGTATCAACGCCTTGTTATCCGCGCCACTGTCATCGGATGCTGCGGTAGAAATTGCATTACTTAGCAATCCGCGATTGCGTGTGGCGTTAGCTGATTTAGGAATTGCCGAAGCTGATCTAGTGCAAGCAGGCAGACTACGTAATCCAGGATTTTCATTGGGGCGATTGTCTGGCAGCGGTGAGGTTGAGATCGATCGCTCCATCATGTTTGATCTAAGTGGTTTATTAACCATGCCGTTGCGACGTGCTATCGAAGAGCGACGTTTTGCGCAAACTCAGTTGCAGACATCCCTACAAATTGTTCGCCTAGCCACCGATACGCGGCGTGCGTATTTTCAAGCGGTCGCGGCCCAGCAATCATTGGTCTATATGCAGCAGGTTGATCAGGCAGCGCAAGCGAGTTCAGAGCTGGCTGATCGTATGACCAAAGCAGGTAACTGGGGCAAGTTAGAACAAGCGCGTGAGCAAGCGTTTCGATACGAAGTGGGTGTTCAGTTAGCGCGGGCGGATCACAACGTGCGCGTCACTCATGAGCGCTTGGTGCGATTACTTGGTTTAGGCGATCGTCATCAAGCGTTAAAGCTGCCTGAACGTTTACCTGATCTACCTGTTTCGCTCAGACGAATCGATGAGATAGAAACTCAGGCCTTGGCACAACGCATAGATGTGCAAGTTGCCAAGCTCGATACCGAAAGCACCGCGAAATCACTTGGACTCACGCGCGCCACCCGTTTTGTGAATGCATTCGAGGTGGGCTATCAAAACAAAAGTGCATCGAATGCTTCGTTAGCGCAGGGCTATCAAGTGGAATTTTCTTTACCCTTGTTCGATTGGGGGCAGGCGCGTGTTCGTCGTGCGGAGAACGTTTACATGCGCTCGTTCTATCGTGCGACCGATGTGGCACTACAAGCGCGTTCTGAAGCTCGCGAAGGCTATGGGGCGTATCGGACTAACTTCGATATTGCACGTCAGTATCGGGATGAGATTATTCCTGCACGTAAGCGAGTCTCCGATGAAGTTCTGCTGCGTTACAACGGCATGTTGAGCAGTGTCTTTGAGTTGTTGGCAGATGCACGTGCGCAGATTGCCAGTATTACTTCAGCCATCGATACCCAACGTGATTTTTGGATTGCCGAGTCGGAGCTGAATTTTGTCGTGAATGGCGGCAGTCTGACCCCTTCGCTCATTAGCAGCCCGATAGGGAATGCCGCACCGACTAGCGCGCAGCAGACGCATTAAAAGAAATGAAAAAGGAATAAATTATGACGTCACGTAGAGATTTTTTTAAACACGCTGGCATCGTGGCCTTAGGAACTAGCGCTATTAGTCGCGTCGGTGCAGCGTCTTTACCCGAGCTGGTGGTTAGCAGCAGTGCAAAGACAGTGCCACCACCCTTGCCATCGAGTGGTCGTCCGTTTCATCCGGTAGTCACCTTAAATGGTTGGTCACTACCCTGGCGTATGAATCAAGGCGTCAAAGAATTTCATCTGGTTGCCGAACCCGTTGTCCGTGAATTAGCTGAGGGTATGAAGGCGAATTTGTGGGGCTATAACGGGCAATCACCCGGCCCAACGATTGAAGTGGTGGAGGGTGATCGTGTGCGAATTTTTGTGACCAATCGCTTATCCGAGGCGACTAGTATTCACTGGCATGGGCAACGACTACCGAATGGTATGGATGGCGTATCGGGGCTTACTCAGCCGGCCATCGCTGCCGGCAAAACCTTTGTGTATGAGTTTATTGCTAAACGTGCCGGTACCTTTATGTATCACCCGCATGCCGATGAGATGGTGCAAATGGCGATGGGCATGTATGGGTTTTGGGTCACGCATCCCAAAGATCCAAACTTCATGCGGGTTGATCGAGATTTTGTTTTCTTATTGAATAATTTTGATATTAACCCTGGGAGTGCTACCCCTAAAGTCAACACCATGTTGGATTTCAATTTGTGGGGTTTCAACAGTCGTGTTTTCCCCGGTGTCGATTCCTTGCACGTGCGTCAGGGTGATCGTGTTCGCCTGCGCGTGGGTAATTTAACGATGACGAATCATCCTATTCATCTGCATGGTCATGAGGTGGTAGTGACCGGTACCGACGGTGGTTGGACGCCGCCCGCATCACGCTGGCCCGAAGTGACGGTCGATATAGGTGTAGGTCAGATGCGTTGTATCGAATTCGATGCGACTGAGCTTGGAGACTGGTCACTGCACTGTCACAAGTCGCACCACACCATGAATGCCATGGGTCATCAGGTTCCAACGATGATTGGTGTTGATCAGCGCGGTATCGCTGAAAAAATCTCACGACTGATTCCTGACTATATGGCCATGGGGGAGCGTGGCATGGGAGAGATGACCGAGATGGACATGCCTTTGCCGGATAACACACTGCCCATGATGACTGGGCAAGGGCCGTTTGGTAGCGTGGCGATGGGCGGCATGTTCACCGTCATGAAAGTGAGGCGAGAGCAAAAGCCGGGTGATTACAGCGATCCCGGTTGGTACCGTCATCCAGCGGGTACTCAAGCGTGGGAGTGGAAGGGCAGCTTACCTGAAGCAGTAACGAGCGAATCTGCAGGTGGTCAATCTATGCCGACCGAGCGCACACCCAGCGCAGGCAATCTAAAAGTTCGTAAGCCTTCGGGGCATGATGGCCATCACTAATGACTTATTTTCAAAAAGGGTAGTGCAATGAAATTTTTTATTCGTCAATCGATAGGATTTTTTCTGATTCAAGTCTTGGCATTGAGTTTTGTTTTTGCCGCAGATACGCAGTCGACTCCAGTAGCGGCTGATAGTGTGCGGTCTTTGCAATGGGTGCGTGCTGAGATACGCAAGATCGATGCTGAAAACAGCAAGGTCACTTTGCGCCATGAAGCGTTGACCCAGCTAAGCATGGGAGCGATGACTATGGTGTTTCGTGTCGATGATGCAGCCTTGCTAAAGCGATTTGCAGTCGGCGATCGAGTGAAATTCATTCCTGATAGCAGAGCAGGTCAGCTATTCGTTACCGTTATGGAAAAAGATGACTGAGCCAATTGAACTGAAACACCCTTCGAAAAATATCAACGTACATTTTAGAACCGGTCGACTCGGTAGGGCTTAGGATTAGCAAACGTTTCGTGGCCACAGACCATTTCAGCTAGTAGGCGCGCGCTGGCGGCCGCTTGCGTTAAACCGTGATGCGCATGACCAAAGCAAAACCATAAGCCAGGGTGCTTGGGTGCCGGTCCTATGACCGGCAGCATGTCGATAGTGCAGGGACGTGAGCCCATCCAAGCTTGCTGATCTAGTCGAGCGCCAAGAGAATACAGCTTGCGCGCAATCGGTTCTAGTCGCTCTAGTTGAACCGGTGACGGTGGTGCATCGCGTAACGCAAATTCAGCGCCCGTAGTCAGGCGTATACCTTGATGCATCGGTGCTAGCGCATAACCATGATCGACATCGACAATCACATGCGTGGGTGCCTTATTGCTGACGGCGAAATGCATGTGATATCCGCGCTTGCGCCCCATCGTTAGTTGGTAGCCCAATTTCTGTACGAGGTCTTCAGCCCAAGGCCCGAGTGCTACTACGGCAGCATCCACGCTGTGCGGTCCTTCAACCGTCGTTACTTGCCATCGATGTCCATCGCGCTGCAGGCTGTGCGCATCGCCATGAATAAATCGTCCACCGCGCTGTAAGAATAGATTGAGGTAAGCCGTTGTTAGCGCTTGCGGATCTTGTATTTGCCGCGAGTCGGGATAATGTACGCCACCAATCACATCGTGATCGAGACCAGGTTCTTTAATTAGTAATTCAGCTTTTGATAAAACCTTTACACGAAGGCCATAGGCCAGGCTTTGTTTGGCCTGATCAAGACTCGCCTGTTCAGTATCTTGATTACGCCAGACTTTGATCCAACCGTTCTGATTCACCAAATGCGATACGCCAGCCGCTTCGATCAAGGGCGCATGTTCAGTCCAACTGTTTTCGATCAAAGGGAGTGCGCCCGCGATAGCCGCAGGATAAAGCTGAGGCGATGAATGGCGCCAGTAACCCACTAGCCATGGCATGAGCGAAGGTAGGGCGCTCCAGTGATAGTGCGCCGCGGTTTTTTTCTGGAGTGCGTAGGCGACTAGAGTCGACCAGTCGCGGGGAAATGAATATGGAAACACAGAGGATCGTTCAATCAGGCCTGCATTACCAAAACTGGTTGCCGAACCCGGATGATCGCGATCAATCAACAAAACCTGTCGGCCCTGTTCCTGCAGTTTAAGTGCGACGCTAACGCCGACGATACCGGCGCCAAGGACGGCAATGTCTGATTTAGTGGTTTGTGGTGAGTGCTGCATGACGGGTTGTCTTTTAAAAGTTCGCTCAGCAGGTTTTTTACTATCGAATAGAATAAGTCAAACAACGGTAGCTTAACCTTAAAGGATTACTAATGAAGAACGTCTATCTTCTCATGCTTTTCTTGCTGGCTAGTGCTAGTGCTCATGCCGAGTGGAGTCATTTCTATGAGACCCGCCGCACGAATTTCTATGTCGATAATGCGAGCGCTCAGGCGGTTGATGGCAAGCGTCAGGTCTGGATCTTAGGTAATTCGAAAGCACGAAAAGCGAGCGGCGAGATTTCATTCAAATCGCTGCAGCAGTTCGACTGCAAGGAAAAAATGAATCGCGGGGTGGTCTACGCTACCTTTAGCGAAGAAATGGCTGGCGGCGAGAAGCTATCTGAGACAGACGTCCCCAGCGCATGGACGCTGGTGTTGAGCGACACCGCCGAAGAGACCCTGTTTAAGCAGATGTGCCCCTAACGCTGTAGCTTAACGATCGATATAAGCTGCACCAAAGCGGAACGCGGACCTATATCGCAGAGAAATCAGTGGGAAAAAATTCTTGTGTGCCTTCGCAGCTCGAGATTGGCTTCCTTTCGTACTTTACGTTGGTTTGCTAACCAGGGTTGAGTTGGAGCGTTCTTAGTTAAAGGCGCTCGTCATGTCATGCAAAATCATTAAGCATGAAGCGTCTGGCAGCGTATTTTTTTAAAGCGATGCGTTCGCTTTATTTTCAACATTGGACCAGGCCTTTTGTTCAAGACTATGCTCGCAAGTGAGCTAAAGGTAGTGCGATTAAAGAGAAAGCGCTTGAGACACCGTTTGTAGAGTATTGTTTTTTGTAAGTTTTATGAAAGATAGAAGCAATGGGTATGTGGATAGAGATGGGGATTTTTGTCCTTGTTATTCTTTTTGCGGTTCACCAAATTCGCGATGTAAAGCGCGAACAGCGCAAACGTTTGGAAGGAAAAAGAGACGAGAATCGACCGGATGCAGAGTAATTGTGAAAATATGTTTGGAAACTTGCCGCGTATTAGGTTATCTTTACGCCGAAATGACAAAGCTGGGCGGGTTTGTCGTAACTAAGAACACTTCTCGCTCGAATTCCGTATGGAGCTTATGCACCTAACGCACGGTAAATATTACAGGGTTGCGCATGCCGTTTGACCATTGCGCTGAATGCCGACGATGCTGTTTCGTAGAGGCGGGTTACCCTGCCCTCGAAATAACTCTCACCAAAAAAGAGAAAAAAGATCTCGGCAGCGTCTGCATCGAAACTAATTGTGTTCATCTCGGCCCGGTTGGCTGCACTTTGGGTGAGCGCAAACCTTTTAGTTGCACACTTTATCCTCTCGCTTATAATCCAACCCGTCGCGAAATCTATTACGATACCGATTGTCCGGTCATGCCGGAATATATTCGGCAGTTGGATGATTCAGCGAGTGAGGCTTCCATGCATCTGGCTAAGTGCACATCTGAACTGACCAAGCTGGAAAAGACCGACAAGGGATTTTTAAAAAATAACTTTGAAATCGACTCTGATTACTTCGATTTGAAAAAGCTTCCGTCTCAACCCTTCTCCAAGGACAACTAGAATGAATGGTTCTCTACACAGACTGCGCGAGGTGAGGCAAGCGCGTGCATCGCAAAAGCTCATGCAAGTGGGTTGCCAAAGCTGGACGGCACGAAATCTCTGCGTCGAGAGCTACCACGAAGAAATCCTGTACTACACCACCCGCTGGGATGCGTTGTGCCCTTACATAGAAGTCAGCGAAGAAATGCTGGCCACTGCGCCGCGTCCCTTTGTTGTTTACGCCTTGCCGCCCGACAGCCAATTTGGCGTGGCTATTAATGACAAGTACGGTATGGTTGACTGCTTCTCCGAAGATTTTTGGACCGAAGAGCGTCGCGCACGTAAGTTCAAGGAATACGATAAGCAGTACCGTAACTTCACAATCACACTTGATCGTATCCCCGGCAAAGATCTCACGGCTGATGACATTTTTGAAATGGGTGGAGAGCATTTTGAAAAATGCTTCATCGCTGACGAAGAAGTCGAAGGTTTTGTCGATTACATCCGCACCTTAGATATCTTGCTTATTCGTGTGACCTCGCCCGAGGGCGTGAATGTGCTGACCGATGTCTCAGTGATTTTGCCAAAATATAATCAACTGTATGGCAGCTTCTGTCAGTGGAATCGCGAATTCAAGAACAAATCGCCAGGAATTTTCGCTTGCCTGCTCGCTTGCCGTTGGGCTCGCGATAACGGCCTGCAGTATTACAACCTTGGTCCTGTCGATGATTACGGCTACAAGGCCTTGTTTGTGACCGACTATGAGCCGATCTATGCACTGGCTTTGGTGGATCCCGAGCATCCATTGGCGCAGGATCCAACCTCACCGCTCAAGATTGACTTTAAACCGGAAGAACTGAATCAGATTTACCGCAGTGGTTCAGCGCCGGTTGAATTAAAGGATGTGGCTGCCTGATTTTATCGGCAATAAGCAAAACGGCTGGCCTATGGGCCAGCCGTTTTGCTTTGTGGGTGCAGTCCGAAATGATCAGTGTGTGCTAATCAGCCTTTCGTGATCACCGAGAGCCAGCCCTTGACGGAAGACTAGTTGTCGCTGAAATCATGGTCGTCATCAAAGCTGACATCGTAGTCGATAGTCAGCTCGTCGCCGCGTTCAATATCATTCACGGCTCTCAACACATCTTTATCATCGAAGCGTAGGTTGGGTTTTTTTGAGTGATTCAGATAAATCGAGATATTGACCGCATTCAGACCAATTTCCGGGGCAAATACTCGTCCTTTTTCGACCAG
>JBIIQR010000237.1:0-3577 GCA_044341985.1 Burkholderiaceae bacterium | reverse complement strand
CGGCCAGCCACTTCAGGTCGATTCGCTGCTGCAGATGGCGGCAGACTATTACCGGTCACATGAGAGAAACCAACACCGCCGCGCTCGAGCACATTGCCTTCTTCAATTAAACGCGAGATACCACCGCCGCCCTCTGGGCGTTCCCAACTGTCTTTGATAAATTCGTTGCCATCTACCGCTTCGACGGCAGCAACGATATTTGCTTGAAGTGATAACAGCCAGGTCTTGACGGCTTGAATATTGGGTGCGCTCATAGTTTCGCCCGTTTTTTAGTTTTTAATGAAACTGAATTTATAGACGTCGCATGGCACGCCAGCCAATATCGCGACGAAACTGCATGCCATCAAAATGAATTTTATCCAGTGCTTCATAAGCAGCTTTGTGAGCAACGCGAACCGTGCCGCCTAATCCCACCACACACAATACGCGACCACCGGCTGTTTTAAGTTGATCGTTTTCCAGCACGCTACCAGCATGAAAGGTTACGCTGTCATCTGTTTCTGCTGGTATGCCCTTAATGACATCGCCTTTACGTGGTGATTCAGGATAATTCGCAGCAGCCATCACTACACCGAGTGCCGTACGCTGATCCCATTGGAGTTCAATCTGATCGAGTGTTCCTTCGACAGCGTGTTCCATCACTTTTACTAGGTCTGTTTTCAGACGCACCATGATGGGCTGAGTCTCAGGATCACCCATGCGGCAATTAAATTCCAGCGTTTTAGGATTGCCCTCGGCATCAATCATCAAGCCCGCGTATAAAAATCCTGTGTAGGGAATACCGTCTTTTGCCATGCCCTGTACGGTTGGCAAAATAATTTCGCGCATCACGCGCGCATGCAGTTGAGGGGTGACGATCGGCGCTGGTGAATAGGCACCCATGCCGCCAGTGTTAGGACCTTCATCGTTATCCATCAAACGTTTGTGGTCTTGGCTAGTGGCTAATGGAAGAATATTTTTACCATCAACCATGACGATGAAACTCGCTTCTTCGCCGTCGAGAAATTCCTCGATCACTACGCGTGCACCCGCATCGCCAAAATGATTGTCAGACAACATCATGTCAACCGCGTCATGCGCTTCTTTTAGCGTCATCGCAACAACAACGCCTTTACCAGCAGCTAGGCCATCGGCTTTGATGACAATGGGTGCGCCTTGTTGATCAATGTATTCATGTGCCGCTTTGGCATCCGAAAAGCTTTGATAAGCCGCTGTTGGAATTCCATGGCGTTGCATAAACGATTTAGCAAAATCTTTGGAGCTCTCTAATTGCGCCGCTTTTTTAGTTGGGCCAAAAATTTTTAGGCCTCGTTCGCGAAATATATCGACGATACCTGCGGCTAGTGGCGCTTCAGGCCCGACGACGGTGATTGCAATGTGTTCTTGTTGAACATAATCTGCCAGCTGCACAGGGTCGGTAATGAAAATATTTTTCAAGCGGCCGTCGAGCGCGGTACCACCGTTACCGGGTGCGACCATGACGACTTGGATTTTTTTGGACTGAGCCAGCTTCCAAGCCAGTGCATGTTCACGACCACCCGAACCAACGACCAAAATTTTCATGAGAAATGGGACCTGTTAATTGACTGATCTGCATACGCAGATCAGTACAGTTGTACACAATGAGTATTACGATTCGATGATGGCATTGGTATAAACCTCTTGCACATCATCGAGGTTTTCCAGGGCATCCAATAGTTTTTGCATTTTGACGGCATCATCACCAGTGATATCGGTATGGGTCGAAGGTTTCATCGTCACTTCGGCCATGTCAGCCTGAAACCCAGCTTTTTGCAGAGTTTCACGAATCGCAGAGAATTGGTAAGGGTCGCACACCACTTCGAAGCCACCTTCGTCATCGGCGATCACATCTTCTGCGCCGGCTTCAAGGGCGGCTTCCATCAGTGCATCTTCATTGGTACCGGGAGCGAACATTAATTGCCCGCAGTGCCTGAACAAGAACGCGACCGAACCTTCGGTGCCCATGTTGCCGCCAAATTTGGAGAATGCATGGCGTACTTCGGCGACGGTGCGTACGCGGTTGTCGGTCATGCAGTCAACGATGAGCGCAGCGCCATTGATGCCATAGCCTTCGTAGCGAATTTCTTCATAGTTAGCGCCTTCTAGGCCGCCGGTGCCGCGTTGAATGGCGCGCGTGACGTTATCCTTGGGCATATTCGCATCAGCCGCTTTATCGACGGCGAGTCGTAAGCGAGGATTGCTGTCGATATCCCCTCCGCCCATGCGGGCAGCCACGGTAATTTCTTTAATTAATCGAGTCCAAATCTTGCCGCGCTTAGCGTCCGAAGCCGCTTTTTTGTGCTTGATATTGGCCCACTTACTATGTCCTGCCATCGTTGGTGATTTCCAGAGTCGTTGAGCTGGCCTGACAGGGGGCACGATTCGTAGGATTCGTGTAATTTTGACGCCGCGAGGGGCGCTTTTGTCCCAGTACAGGCGGTTGCGAACAGAGCCCGAATTTTACCACAGCGCCCTTAGCACTTTATTCGAAAACAGAGTGTTCAGGAATGGCGAAGCAGTGCGTCAAGCCCGCGATTAAAATCAAACCGCACCCCCCCTTTTTAATGCCGTAAAGACTACATTTCTCTCTCTTATGCAGGCCACTAGTACGACCGATCCTTCGGTGATTTCCGCGCGGCGCTTATTTTTGACCGGTTTGGCATTGGCCATAACGGGGTCGATTTTATTTTCCGCTAAAGGCGTAGTGGTCAAGCTGCACTATCGTCAGCAGGTTGATGCGATGACAGTGTTAGCCATGCGCATGTTATTTTCCTTACCGTTTTTTGCAGCGATTGCTTGGTTTCAAATGCGCCGTTTGCCCGCGCTGTCCTCGCACGATCGTTGGCGCATCATTTTGTTGGGTTTGATTGGGTATTACTTATCGAGTTATCTGGACTTCATAGGCTTGAGGTATATTTCTGCAGGACTTGAGCGCCTGATTTTGTTTTTGACCCCCTCGTTTGTGCTGTTGATGTCGGTGTTTTTGCTTAATAAACGCGTGAGTCGTACGGAATGGCTGGCGCTGGCCATTTGTTATGGCGGCACTGTGTTGGTATTTCTGCATGACGCCAGAAGTAGCGGTTCAGATGTGTGGCTGGGTGGGGCCTTTGTTTTGGCTAGTGCTGTTTTTTATGGCATGTACTTATTGTTTTCAGGTGAGCTGGTGCAGCGAGTCGGAACCGTCAGGTTGGTGGCGTATGTGATGTGTGTGTCCGCAGTGGCATCGGTTGGACAGTTTTTGTTGTTGCGACCTATACAGACCCTAATTCAGCCGCTAGTGATCTATCAGTTGTCGCTGCTGAATGCTATTTTTTGTACCGTACTGCCCGTGTTCATTACCATGATGGCGATTGCACGCGTAGGCGCGCCGGTTGCATCGTTAGCGGGAATGATAGGACCGGTCTCTACCTTGTTTCTTGCAGCGTGGATCTTAGATGAGCCTATTACCGCTATTCAGTTATTGGGTACAGCGTTAGTGTTAGCGGGCATTTATTTGTTATCGACAAAAAAAACGTAAAAAAGAAGGAGACCAACCATGGATTTAGGAATCGCTGGT
>JBIIQR010000236.1:0-3581 GCA_044341985.1 Burkholderiaceae bacterium | reverse complement strand
CAATACACAAACGCACAACCCACCGCCATCATTTCCAACACTGCAAACAACATAACCACCCACGCGCCGTAAACCATAAAATACAACGCAACCAGAAATGATGCTGAACACAAGGCCAAATACGCTTTCAACAGCTGTTTCGGAGCAATCGAGCAATTTTTCTTAGAAATCCACTCTCGCGTAGGCATGTCAGCGCACCAGAACAGTAAATACTTGCAATAAGGGCCAAATAAAGCCCGAGGAGTATAAGGCAAAAGCATAAATGCAGCCAAGTAATATACCCGGCATTTCAAGCCTTTACTCACCAGTCTTCTTTCAAACTGCCAATTTAAACTTTCCTATCTTTGAATTCAATGATCGCCTCACCAGCACGAGTCAATTTGGGCCTTGGTAAAAACGCATGGCCATAAATAACTTCAACCGTGAGTGAAATTTGCTCATCTTTACCCTTTTTCTGATCTAGCTCGCAACGTAAGGCATTCCAACGACGCCGGCCAACCAATCCCTTAGCCTGTTCCAGTAATGGATTGCCGCCCAAAGCTCTCACATCGGAAAGTAAATTATCGACTGATGAATAAGTGATATTCAGCTTTTCCATATCCATAACGGGATCGGCGAATCCGGCTTCAACCAACATGTCGCCATAGTCATGCAAATCAACAAATGGCAACACCGGCGGTCGAATATTCAGGCTGGAATACGCCTCTTTCAGCTGCAAAAATGTATCTGGTCCGAAGGCACTAAACATCAGCAAACCGTCAACACGCATCACGCGCGCCCATTCTCTGATGACTTTATGTGGCTGGGGATGCCAATGCAATGCCAGATTCGACCACAACAAATTCGCGCTTGCCGCTGCCAAAGGTAGCTCACTAAATTCGGCGCAGGCCAGACTGATAGGCGAACGCTGCAAAGAGTGTAATTTCCAGCGACTGAGTAACGTGCGCATCATTGAATACGATTGCTTACCGCGGTCTCGCGCTATCTCCAACATGTTGGGCGAGATATCGACGCCAAGCAGATCCGCTGCCGGAAAAGCCTGCGCTAGCGACATCAAATCATCGCCTTCACCGCAGCCTGCATCGAGCACACATTCGGGTTGAATTTTAATCAGCGATAGTCGCTCAAACATGCGACTAGAGATTTCTCGACGAAGAAATTGCGAGGGGTCACAACGCAGCGGTTGTGAAAAAAGCCGCTGCACGCGCGCCACAGAAATTGGAGCGCTAGATTGATTGTCGCGAGATTTATCCGGCATGGAATGCATCAAAGTGAAATCATCAGATGCGAAAGAAGTAAGGTGTCAGTGTAACGCAGGGCCTCTTTCTTCACAGACATCAACCTAATCACCGCGTATGCAGTTACCTAAAACCTCGTCGAAGTCGTCGAACTCGTTGAATCGTCTTAGACAAATTGCATTGCAAATACTGGATGAACTGCTGCCTAGCCTTTGCATTTTATGCGGTGGGCAAAGTAGTGATGCGCTATGCGCCACCTGCCGCATCAACTATGGCGTCCGAAATACGTCACGTTGCACGTGTTGTGCAATTCGATTGCCCGAAGTTAGCCATTCCCTAAAGTGCGGCAAATGCTTATCCGACCCACCAGCATTTGATTTAAGCTTCGCGGTAACCGATTATGCGCCACCCATCGATCAGTTACTGCAATCTTTAAAATTTCGCGCAAAACTACCGCTAGCCAAAGCATTCGGCCGTCTCTTGACTGAGCTACCTGCACTACCCAACTCCGTCGATTTGATCATCGCCGTACCGTTATCACTCGAACGACTGGCCGAAAGAGGATTTAATCAGTCGCTAGAAATTGCTCGCGTATTAGCGCAGCATTGGAAACTGCCGCTAGCGACTAATGTTTGTCTGCGAGTTAAACATACTCAAACACAGGCCTCCCTGCCTGTGCATCAAAGGCGGGTTAACATGCGAAACGCATTTGCGGTACAAAACACTCAACTAGTCATAGGCAAGCGCATCTTGCTAGTTGATGATGTGATGACCACGGGTCATACTTTGAATGAATTAGCCCATTGCCTAAAGCGGCACGGCGCCATTCACGTGACTAATTTTGTCGTTGCACGAACACCGATACGGTACGATTTTTAGCGGAGAACACAGTGTTTCATGTCGTACTGGTTGAACCAGAAATCCCCCCCAACACAGGCAATATCATTCGCTTGTGCGCTAACACAGGAACCATGCTGCATCTCATCGAACCCTTAGGCTTTCCTTTGGATGACGCAAAAATGCGCCGCGCCGGCTTGGATTATCACGAGTACGCCAACATGCAAGTTCACGCAAACTGGTCAGACTTTATGACGACCGCCCAACCTGATCCACTACGCATTTTTATTCTCACCACTCACGGCTCAGCACTATTTTCCAGCACACGCTTTCAACCCGGCGATGTGTTTGTGTTTGGCTCGGAAACACGTGGCCTGAATCCTCAATTTCGCGACTCTTTCCCACATGATCAACGCATACGATTACCTATGCGACCCGACAATCGCAGTCTTAATTTATCGAATTCAGTCGCGATTACTGTTTATGAAGCGTGGCGCCAAAATGACTTCACAGGCGGCCACTGAATAAACCTCTGGCGCCCAGGCCGACAGATTTATAATTTTATTTTCCCAACACTACTCACACCAGGAATTCACCATGCTTAAACAACTCGTCGTCGGGGTTTTCACATTTCTGCTGATAGGCAACGCTCCGGCCCATGCCGTAAAGGCCGGCGATCTCGTCATTGAACATGCGCATGCTCGCGCCACCACAGGCAACATGCCTAACAGCGCGACCTTTCTGGAGATCGCTAATAAAGGGAAGTCCGATGATGCTTTAGTGTCGGCGAACACGGCCATCGCTGAGCGTGTTGAACTGCATACAATGAGTATGGAAGGTGATGTGATGAAGATGCGTGCAGTCGACAGCGTCGAACTCAAAGCCGAAAACACGATCAGCATGAAACCCGGTCAAGGCCCCCACGTGATGCTATTTGGACTGAAAAAATCCTTGAAGGCTGGCGATAAATTCCCAATGACGCTGAATTTTCGTAAAGCCGGTGCAGTTGAGGTATCAGTCGAAGTGATGGATATGGCCGCTCACAGCAAGCATGGTAGCGGACAGGGTCACGCAGAACACAAACACTAAGCAATTAGACCGCTGGGCTGGCTTGCGGTGCCAGCCTAGCATTGGCCTCTTTTCGATAGCGGTTCAAATCCTGAACTGACTCAAACGAGCGCTCAAACAATAGTGAGAGATTGTGAAGTATGCGATCGATCACTTTCTTTTCCCACTCCCCATCAAACTGTATTTGCTTATCCAGCCATTCCTCTAGCCAATCGGGATCTGGGAGTCGACTCTGTATCGTATCGTTCGGATACAGCGTCTGATTTACATGCAAATTAGTGGGATGCAAGGGCTTATCAGTGCGGCGAGCGGAAGCCATCAATACGCCAATTTTAGAAAATGCTGCGCGTGCGGTATCACCCGATTCTTGTAGCGCTTTTTTCATGTAGCGCAGGTAAGCACCACCATGACGCGCCTCATCTTGGCTGATGATTTTGT
>JBIIQR010000234.1:0-3617 GCA_044341985.1 Burkholderiaceae bacterium | reverse complement strand
GCGCTTCGCGTCACTGCGATTGATGTCTCTCGCAGGCTGCGTCAGGTGCAGCAAGAGGCGCCAGGCGGACGCGGTGATGTATCTGGTGCAGAGCAGTCGGTTCGTACGATTGCTACCGTCAAGACCGCCGCTGAATTAGCGCTGATTGAAATTTCGCTCGACGATGGCCGACGTGTAAGGCTGGATCAAATCGCGAGTGTTCAAGACACCGTTGCCGAGCCACGCGCCATCGCTACACAGGATGGCAAGGTAGTCGTTGGCTTTGAAATTTCACGCACCAAGGGCTATGGCGAATTGATGGTGGCGCAAGGTATTCGCGAGGTGGTGAATGCGTTGCAGGCAGACAATCCTAATCTTCGTATGGCGGAAGTCATCGATAACGCGCAACCAGTTGAAGAGAACTACGAAGGTTCGATGATTTTGTTGTACGAAGGCGCGTTGTTAGCGGTGCTGGTAGTGCTCTGGTTTTTACGCGATTGGCGCGCGACGTTGGTGGCAGCCTCTGCTTTGCCATTGTCGGTGATCCCGACCTTTCTGGCGATGTCGTGGTTCGGTTACACAATCAATACCGTCACCTTGCTTTCATTAGCGCTAGTAGTGGGTGTGCTGGTAGATGACGCGATTGTCGAGATCGAAAATATCGCGCGACACCTGCAAATGGGTAAGACACCCATGCAAGCCGCCCTTGAAGCCGCAGATGAAATCGGTATGGCAGTGATTGCCACTACATTTACCTTGGTCGCGGTGTTTCTGCCAACCGCATTCATGGGCGGTGTGCCGGGCTTGTTCTTCAAACAGTTTGGTTGGACTGCGGCAGTGGCCGTGTTGTCGTCATTGGTGGTGGCGCGCTTACTAACGCCGATGATGTCAGCCTACTTGCTCAAACCGGCAAAGCATGTGCAGGCAGAAGATGGCTGGATGATGCGTAACTACTTGCGCATCATGCGTTGGTGCTTGCGTTATCGGTGGGTCACAGCAATTGCCTCGGCGCTGTTTTTTGTAGCGTCATTATCGCTGGTGCCTCTACTACCAACCGGCTTTATACCGACAGCTGATCGCGGACAAACGCAGATCACGGTTGAGCTGCCACCGGGCAGTACCTTAGCTGAGACGACTACAGCGGCCGAACAAGCGAGACTCGCTGCAATGAACGTCAAAGGTATCGAAAGTATCTTTAGCTCGATCGGTGGTGGTTCGAGTGGCGATGCATTTGCACCCGGTGCTGCTGCCGAAGCACGGCGTGCGGTGCTGACGCTGAATGTGATTCATCGTGATAAGCGTGCTGAGTCGTTGCAAGAGCTGGAAAATCAGTTACGCGCCAATCTGGATGAAATTCCCGGTGCGCGCTTCACGGTCGGCCCGCCGGATACTGGCGTTAAGATGCAGCTTGTTTTGAAAAGTGATGATCCGATTGCACTCACTGCGGCGGCACGTATGGTCGAGCGCGAGTTACGAACACTCAATGGCATTGGCAATGTCAATTCAAGCGCATCGTTGGTCAGACCCGAGATCATCGTTCGCCCCGACGCTGCGCGTGCTGCCGACCTTGGTGTGACCGCAGCAAGCATCGCCGAGACAGTGCGTGTTGCTACTGCCGGTGACTATGACGTCAACCTACCTAAGTTGAATTTAACAGAACGTCAGGTGCCCATTCGCGTCAAGTTGCCCAATGATGTGCGTGCTGATCTCGCAGCGATTGAGCGCCTATCTGTACCGGGCCGCCAGGGTCCGGTGATGTTGGGTACGGTCGCCAGTGTCAGTATGGACAGCGGCCCTGCCCAAATCGACAGGCTAAACCGCAGCCGCAATGTCACCTTGGAGGTGGAGTTAGGTGGACGCTCGCTCGGTGAATTGAATGAGGAAGCGCGTGCGCTACCTAGCATGAAAAATCTGCCGCCCTCGGTCACCATTGCCGAGCTGGGTGATGCACAAGAAATGCAGGCACTGTTCGAGAGTTTCGGCATCGCCATGCTAATTGGTGTGCTCTGTATCTATGGAGTACTAGTACTTCTATTTCATGACTTCATGCAGCCGCTGACTATTCTCGCAGCGCTGCCTCTATCGATCGGTGGTGCATTTGTTGGTCTGCTGGTGACTCACAAGGCATTGTCGATGCCCTCCATGATCGGCTTGATCATGCTGATGGGAATAGTGACCAAGAATTCTATTCTGCTAGTTGATTATGTGATTCTCGCGCGCCGCGAAGGCATGTCGAGGTTCGATGCATTGGTCGACGCTTGTCACAAGCGAAGCCGCCCGATTCTGATGACCACGATTGCGATGGGAGCGGGAATGATGCCGTTAGCGCTTGGCTTTGGAGCTGATCCGAGTTTTCGTTCGCCGATGGCGGTCACGGTGATTGGTGGCTTGATCACCTCCACCTTGTTATCACTGCTGGTGGTACCCGCTGTTTACACCTTCGTTGATGACGCCCAAGGCCGATTGCGAAGACTCAGCCAAACCATATGGCGTAAAACAAATTAACCGAAAGCATAACGAATGACTAGGGATTGCAGACATCGCAGCGTGAAGGATCCGCAACTTCATTCACCATCATATGCCTATGCTCCTCTGCTCCACAACCATCACACCGCCATATTCGCATCATAGGTAACCGCGTTGGATTTCTACACAGTGCACAGGGCATGCCAGCGACACGCTCTTTTTCAGAAAACCCGGGACGATTACAGCTTGGGCATAATGATTGAAGTTTTTCAATAAGATTTTCCGCAGCACGCACAATCATTTGCTGCCGAGTTGGGTTGAGATGTGCGCGGAGATCAACCTCAACAAAAACATGACCATTCAAAGACTGCGCATAGAGTTTTTCAAATGTATTAATCAGTAAGGGCCACGTAGTTAAGTCCTTACATACTCTTGAATCATCAGCTGAATCTGGTCGCATGATCAATGCATGCTCTGGAAATTGAGCACTTGATGCATACTTTAATAGCTGGTTAAGATTAGCGACTGTTGAATGCTGATGACAACCTGCTCCTTGCGCAACACCAATCACTTCGGTGTTATCCGCCGTATCTATCCATACTAGGATCTCCGTATTCCACGACATCAATCCACTAATTGGATCCGGTCCAAACGCGCCCTCACTACCTAGCCCTATCGATTCGTCAGTTAACTCGATACTTTTAAGCGCTTTAGTTCTAGCCGTAGCTAATTGCGTTTCATATCGGGGTATATCACGCGTGAACGTACCTAATTGATCTGTATCAAAACCCTCTGCTCGAATGATGTCGCAACCCAGACGCTCAAAAAAGATTGAGCGGAGTAGCTTGTCTTTACGATGCTGGGTTAAAAACGCAACTGTTTTTCCTTTATATCGCATAGGTAGGTGAAATCAGAATCAACCTAAAAAATGTTTAGCTACATCGGTATACAAACGAATACCTATCAGTATTTTTAACGGAAACATGATTCCCAGACTTAAACCGAAATACATAGCAGGATTAGCCTCTGGAATCGCATAACATGTCAAAAAATTCCATCCGCACCATTGCAACGGTCATATGACCACCAAAGCTCATCCCATTATTTTCTAAGAATTACATTGCCGTCACAAACGTTACAGCACTGACCGAACCGTAAGACGCTGCAACTGC
>JBIIQR010000008.1:0-12800 GCA_044341985.1 Burkholderiaceae bacterium | reverse complement strand
GCTCATACCAAATTGTTTCTTTAATCGTTCAAGATTTTCTCTTTCTTCCTCGGTCACGATTCCGTCAGCAAGAGCCTCACGAATGGTGCTTTCGAACATAACTTCGCGGCGCTCGACCTGGGTGGTATACGCGGTAGCAACCACGCCAGTCAAAATAGCTGCGAGCGCGATTCCCAGAATCTGCGTTAAAACCACCAACACAATACCGACCACGGATACCGGATCGACGTTACCCCAACCCGAAATAATAGTCAGCAAATACCATTTCATGGTTGCTGGAATCGAAGGAAAAACATCCGGCTGCAGATGGCCTTCGGCGATATAAATCAACGATGAACAAAGCAGGCATGAAATCAGCAGCAAGAACATGGCCGATGTGAATGATTCACGCTCAATTTTGATCGCTTCTGCCAAATCTGAAAGCGCGCTGTTATAGCGCGATAACTTGAAAATTCGCATCAATCTGAACAGACGCAAGAAACGCAAATCTATACCTGGCATCAACAACTGTAAATAAAATGGAACCGTGCCGAAAAAATCGATGAATCCGTAAAAACTGAAGATATATTCCTTACGGCCACGCCACGTATCGCCATGCGAGGCTTCATATTTCACGCCATAGGACCATACGCGCAGAAGGTACTCTGCCGTAAATACCATCACGCTGGCGACGTCAAAAATATGAAAATAGTATTCGTAGGCTTCGTGCAGCTCATGCACAGATTCCAAGATAATGGCCAGTACATTGAGTACAACAACAGTGGCGATAAAAATTTCGCAGAAACGCGCTGCCTTATTGTGGATTGAACCATCCAGCAATTCATAGACGCGAGTTTGAAATGATTTCATGGGAATTGTCGGGCTGACAACATCAGCTTTATTGTTATTTTGGGCGTGATTAAGTTACTGTCACTTTAATTACAGCTTATATAATCGAAGGATATTTAGTTGATTGATTCTCTATCAATCGAAGTAATTATATACCTGCTAACCCTAAAATTTCCACAGAACACATGATTCAGAAAACATTAAAACACCCGTTTTCATTGATGATAATTATTTGATATTTGCGTAGTTAATATTTTGCCATGCATTGATTGAGTTTAATTAATTGTCAATCTCGTTTTTATCTGGCTAAACTCCGAAAATTTGATGGGGTTTGCTTGTCCACCCATCAACAACGTGTGACGATTTTTTAAGCTATTTGATTTGTTTCACATTCTCTTTAGGTCCAGCCATTGTCGGCCGGTTGATATAAAAAACTACACACTGGGCAGCCCCAGCTGATTTTCATGAGTGAACACGCTAATTCCACCACGTCAGTAACGCCATTTCGCCAATCTCTTTATGAGTTGCTGCTTGATGAGCGGAATAAATCCGGCAAAAAATCGTTCATCAATCGCTTTACGCTACTTCTCATACTGCTCAATTTATTTGTGCTTTTGCTGGAATCCGCACCTGCGATTTATGCTCCTTACCGTGATTTGTTTTTTGCATTCGATGTATTTTCGGTCGGAGTCTTTTCGATAGAGTATTTGCTGCGATTATATTTAGCACCCGAAGATCCCGAGTTCGCGCATAAATCGTCGCCACGTCTAGCCTATATGACCAGTGTTCTGGGTGTGATTGATCTGCTAGCAATTGCGCCATTTTTTGCCGGTCTATTGTTTGCCATGGATACGCGCTTGCTGCGAGTCATACGATTGCTGCGGATAGTAAAAATTTCACAAATATTTATCGAAGGAACGCGCGAATTTATACAGCTTAATCGTGGCCGAACGTTGCGACAGAAAGTGCATGCACTGTTATTTACCAGCGACTATGGTGGGCGGCTTAATCAAGCTATCGAGTTTTTCTTGATTTTTTGGATTGTGCTTTCGGTGCTGTCTATCGTGCTCGAATCCGTTGAAGGCATCAATGTCCACTTTTCGCACCATTTTGCGGTGCTTGACGTAGCATCATTTGTCGTCTTTTTTATTGAGTATTCACTGCGTATTTACGCCTACCCAGAAGAAAACCTAAAACAGTCGTCGTTCATGTCGCGCTTTAACTTTATGCGCTCGCCCTCAGGTTTGCTGGATTTGATGGCAATACTTCCGTTTATGTTGGAGCTCGTATTGGGTGGAACGCTGGATCTGCGTTTCCTTCGTATCATTCGAATGGTCAGGCTGCTTAAGTTAGGTCGTTATTCGTCAGCTAGCGACACCATGTTTAGCGTCATCAAAAAAGAAATGCCGGTACTCGCAGCTGGTATGTTCATGATCGTTCTCCTGGTGTTTATGATGGCCGCTTTTGGTTATCTGCTCGAGCGAGATGCTCAGCCAGACAAGTTTGAAAACATTCCTCAGTCTATCTACTGGGCAGTGATTACTCTGGCCTCTGTCGGCTACGGTGATATTTCACCTGTCACACCGGGTGGCCGATTGATTACGGTATTGCTTGCGTTGGTTGGCATCGGTATTTTTGCTATTCCTGCCGCTATTTTGGCGTCGGGCTTTACCGATCAAATGCGTTCTCGGCGTGATCAAATACGGCATGAATTGTTAGTCATGGCGCGCGACGTTGATTTCGATGGTGAGGGTCATCAGCTGTTTGTTGATTACGCTAAAAGTCATCATTTATCGATGCCGGAAATCAATCAAATAATCCAGCAGATTAAAGACGAGGCTGAACAAGCTGAATCGCCGAATGCTGATATGCAATCTTTGGTGCTGGCGGCGGGTAATCCAGAGTTTGCCTTAGCCCAGTACCGTATGTTGGTAGCCCATCTTTCCCAGTTAGCGGCGATTGCGGATGCAGAATACATCTCCCGTCAATTGCAGGTCTCGGGCCAGTCTACCGAGCTAGAGCGCACGGTCTGGGATCACGTGGAAAAAACGCGGCCTAGTTCTTAAAACTGGTTAAAGATCAATGACTCTGGCGTGTGGGGATGCAGACAGGTAAGGCCTCCCCACACTAGTTGCAAAAAATTTATCAATTGATCTACACTCTGCCTGATCTTATTTTTAGGTGGGTACTGTTATGACAACTGCACTAATTATTGTTTTTATTGCTGCTTATGGTGCGATTGCCTTTGAGCATCCGATCCGTATCAACAAAACAGCCTCTGCTCTGGTAGGTGCAGGTTTGTTGTGGAGTATTTATGCGCTAGCCTCGGGTAACCCCCATGTGAGTGAGCATTTGTCAGAAACCTTGGTGGGTACTGCGCAAATCGTTTTCTTTTTAATGGGCGCAATGACGATCGTTGAAGTCGTTGATGCGCACAATGGTTTTGATGTCATTACTAAGCGCATACGTACCACCAACCTAACAGCGCTTTTGTGGATGGTTGCAGTAGCCACTTTTTTTCTAAGTTCTATTTTGGATAACCTGACTACAGCGATAGTCATGGTTTCTCTCATGAAAAAGCTGATCGACTCGCGCGAACAACGCCTTATCTTTGCAGGCTTGATTATCATAGCGGCCAATTCCGGCGGTGCTTGGTCGCCAATTGGTGACGTTACAACGACGATGTTGTGGATTGGTGGTCAGATCACTGCTCTGGCGATAATGAAGTCGGTGTTTCTTCCATCGATCGTTAGCTGTTTAGTGCCGCTAGCTGTTATGAATTACATGTTGCGCGGACAAAAGGTAACAGAACCTGCCACCGAATCGGGCGCTCAGTTGAATACCACTTCTGAACGTGAACGTAACATTATGTTTTTTCTGGGGCTAGGTGTGTTGGTTGCGGTACCCGCGTTTAAAACTATTACCCATCTTCCACCATTCATGGGCGTGCTGTTTGGTTTAGGACTGCTGTGGTTGGTCGGTGACCTGCTTCACGGTAGCAAAACAGAAGAGGAGAGGGAGCACCTTAACTTAACAAGTGCACTCAGCCGCATCGACATGGCATCGATAGTTTTTTTCATCGGCATTTTGTTAGCCGTCGCAACGCTTGAGCACTCCGGTATTCTTCCTGCATTAGCATCCTGGTTAAACGATACTGTTGGCAGAGAAGATTTCATTGTTTTACTCATTGGTATAGTGAGTGCCATCGTTGACAACGTACCTTTAGTAGCGGCAGCTATGGGCATGTACGATTTAGCTAGTCATCCTACGGATAGTTTTTTGTGGGAGTTTTTAGCCTATTGTGCTGGTACCGGTGGATCAATTCTGATCATAGGCTCGGCCGCTGGAGTGGCTGCTATGGGTATAGAGCGGATTGACTTTATGTGGTACCTGAAAAATATTAGTTGGTTAGCACTGATAGGCTACTTAGCAGGTGCGATGGTGTATATGCTGCAGATATATCTTCTGTCATAGCAGGTGCTAAGCAGAGAGTAATGAGTGTTTTTATTGAAAAATTGCTACGTGAAGCGCGCTTACATTACCTGGGGCAGTACTGTTTGAATAGTGGTGTTTGTTGACTGAGAAAGCGGTACAGCCTCACCCCTTGTATCACATGGTAAGTAGGCTTTAAGCAGCGTGAACTCGCTATTCATTTTTCACGCCTTATCAGTTGTTGGGTTTGGCATGCTCTTTGCGCAAACGAAAAATAAAAAAGAATAAATTTATCTATGCTTGAAATCACTGCTACCTGTCTGGTTCTTACTGCACTCCTTGCGTATGTTAATTTCAAATATATAGGTCTACCCATCACCATAGGTGTGATGGCGACCGCGTTGGCGTTGTCGCTTTCGATAGTTGGCTTACATTGGGTAGGTGTTGATTTTGGACTGCACACCCAGTTGGAGTCCATGCTTAAAGCGATTGATTTTTCTAATGTCCTGATGCAGGGAATGTTGTCCTTACTTTTATTTGCGGGCGCTCTGCATATTAACCTCTCAGAGTTGAGTGCCTATCGTTGGCAGATTTTAGTGCTAGCTTTTTTTTCTACGCTATTCTCAACCATCATTATTGGTATGGCGGCTTGGTATATTCTTCCCATCATCGGCATACAACTACCGTTACTGTATTGCCTGCTTTTCGGTGCGCTTATTTCACCCACCGACCCGATCGCTGTCATGGGAATTTTAAAATCTGCAGGCATACCTAAAAATCTGGGCTTGGTGATATCTGGCGAATCACTTTTTAATGACGGTATTGGTGTCGTCATTTTTTCTATCTTGATGGGTGTGCTGTTGGTTGGCAAGGTCCCCAGTTTTGACGAGGGTTTAGGCTTGCTCATGCGCGAGGCTGGCGGTGGGCTGTTGTATGGCCTGCTACTGGGTTACCTAACCTTCAAGTTGTTAGCCAGCATAGATAATTACCAGGTGGAAGTCATGCTGACCTTGGCGGCGGTCATGGGTGGTTACGTTCTCGCAAGCAAACTGCATGTTTCAGGTCCGCTTGCGATGGTGGTTGCCGGACTGGTAGTGGGAAACCATGGCCGCGAGTTTGCAATGTCTGAAACGACGCGTGACTATGTCGATATGTTTTGGGAAATGATCGACGATATTCTCAACGCCGTTCTATTCGTGTTGATAGGTATGGAAATTTTATTGATCGCATTTTCCATCAATATGATAGTGGCCGTGATGGCAATGGTGTTGCTAACACTGATAGCGCGGTTCCTGACCGTATGGGTGCCTGTGCAAGTCTTCTCAGGGTATTTCAAACTGCCGCGTGGGTCTGGTGTGGTGTTGACGTGGGGTGGTTTGCGCGGTGGCATCTCTGTAGCACTCGCACTTTCTTTACCCGCCGGGCCTGAGCGCGAAATTGTGCTTGCGCTTACCTATGGCATAGTCGTCTCATCGATATTGATTCAGGGGCTAACCATAGGCAAGGTTGCGAGTAGGGTAGTTGATTCCTCTAAGCCTGCATAGAGTGATTGATGACGTAAGCAATATCCTAGTGATACAGATTTTCTACCTGTCCTTCAGCATCAACGCGATAGCAGCGCAAATCCAGTTGAAAAACTTCGGGCTTCACAATGGACTTGCCACGCAACATGCGCGCGCATTCTTGTAAGCCTTCCGGCACAGAAGGGTGAGGAAAAATGAGTTCAGCTAGTTGGTCTATGCCGGCATCCAACGCAATCATTAAGGCAACTGCCTGACTGGTGCTAGAAGCATGATTCCCCATCACACGCATGCCAAGGATTTTCATCTCTTCGCCATCTGATACTAAAATCTTAAAGAAGCCTCCGGTCTTACCCATGGCAATAGCGCGATTAATATAACGGTAATCCATCATCGCCATGCGGTAGGGTAGTTTGCGCTTGCGTGCCTGTGTTTCATTCAGCCCGACAGCGGCGACTTCGGGATTTAAAAACATGATCGTAGAGATGTTTTCATAAATCAGATCGCGCGCAGGTTTGCCAAAGATGCGCTCAACAGCATAGCGCCCCTCTAGCTCTCCCACATTAACGAGCGAAATATCTGCAGTGAAATCACCCACGGCATAAATATTCGGTATCGAGGTCTGAGTTGCATCATCAATGCAATAACCGCGTTCATTCAGTTTAACGCCGGCCGCTTCCAGCCCTAGATTCTCGGTATTAGCAACACGGCCAACAGAAATAAGTGCGTTATCAACTAGGTAGGTTTCATGGCGACCATCATTGTAGTTGAGCACATACTCGACTTTGCCGTCGACAATCTTCATGGATTCTAACGATGAGCCACGGTGTATCACTACGCCATTGCGTTCTAAGTTAGTAGCTAGAGCCGATGAAATATCCTCATCTTCAAATGGCAAGATGCGATCTTCTTTATCAATTAAAAAAACCTTGGTTCGACCATAGTTAGAAAAAATAGTAGCGAATTCACAGCCAATCACACCGGCTCCAAGTATCACTATGCTCTCGGGAAAATCAGGCAGAGAAGCTATTCCGTCACTGGTGAGAATAGTTTTTTCATCAATCGGAATGTGTGGCAGATAGCGCGGACGACTACCGATCGCGAGCACGATGTTGTCTGCCCAGATGGTTTCTCGGCTTCCATCAGCGTAGGTGATCTCAATAACATTTTTATCGAGTAGTTTTCCGTGCCCCTGAAATTCCGATAGCAATTCTTTTTGTTTGAAATAATTAATCTGTTCACGTAGCTGAGCGTATTTATCACCCACAGCGCGGTGCATTTCAGTAATCACCGCAGGGTAGCTCAGATCGCACTGATTGACGGTATAGCCGTAATCGGTGTGGCGCGTGCTTTTGTAGCTTTCTGAGAGTTCCCAGAGGGTCTTGGAGGAAAGGGCACCATTGAAAATGCCAGCGCCACCGACTTTATTTTTTTCTATCAACGCAACTTTTTTGCCAAAGTCGAGGCCACGCATCGTCGCGGCAAAGCCCGAGGGTCCGCCGCCTATGACGCATAAGTCAAATTTCTTCATAAATCGCTCATTTTCTGAATTAGGCAGTTCGTTGGCCTAGGAGGGGGCAGCGAACGGCTAGTGTTTGCATGGACAACAATGCGTTAGCCGCAACGACTGAATTCGGCGAGTCCGTAATTATCTGGAGAAATAATTTAACAGGTTTTAGTTAACTATGAGTAATAAACACTAAAATAGTAACGAAAGTAATTTCGTCTAATTCGCCGTGCTGTCAATTTAGAAATGGCGGGTAATTTCCTATAGAGAAAAGCAACAACGACCTATGAACGATACTGCCAATTCAGTTTTCCCCTCGTCGCTTTCAGGGTGGCGTCTGAAGTGCTACACCATCATTTTTGAAGCTGACACGGTGATGGGTAAGCGATTCGATGTGGTGCTCCTGTGGAGCATAGTGATCAGCCTGATTGTGATCATGATAGACAGCATGCAGGACATCCATGCCGAGTTCAAAGAAATTTTGGGCGTAGTGGAATGGTTCTTTACCATCCTCTTTACCCTGGAGTACGTGGCACGTCTGGTTTGTAGCCCCAATCCTTTACGTTATGCAAAAAGTTTTCTTGGGGTGATAGATTTGCTTTCTATCTTACCCAGCTTTGTATCGCTTTTTGTTCCCGAGGCTTATGTTCTGTTGGATGTCCGAATTCTGCGTCTGTTACGAATTTTCCGGATACTCAAGCTGACAGGCTATGTCGAGGAATACCAGTGGCTGATGCTAGCTGTGGCGGATAGTCGCCGGAAAATTGGTGTTTTCATTTCCATTATTTTGACCTTAGTGGTCATACTGGGCACGATGTTATATGTGGTCGAGGGGCCTGTTAATGGCTTTACCAGTGTGCCAACGTCAATTTACTGGGCTATTTCGACAATAACCACCGTGGGCTTTGGGGACATCACTCCGAAGACGGATACCGGCCGATTTATTGCGTCGGTCATGATGATGTTTGGCTGGGGCATATTAGCGGTACCCACCGGGATAGTGTCTGCTGAAATGATTGCCCAGCATGCCGTGAAAAAAACGCTATCTGAATCAACGACACGAACCTGCCACAGCTGCATGACTGAAGGTCATAGTGCTGAAGCACGTCATTGTCTTCACTGTGGGGCTATGCTGACTGAGTATTTTGGTGAGGCGCCCAATCTTACGCCACGCATTGCGTTGGCGTCGGCCATCATTTACATGATTAATGCGGACGGCAAGATCGAACCCGATGAAATAGGGCGACTGGTCACTGCTGTTAGAAATGATAGGGAGCTACTGGAAGTGGCCACCCGCTATACTAAATTTCACAGCGCCGACGATTTTTTAGTTCAAGCTAGCGAGATGCTAAATCGTGACCAAAAACTCTCCGTATTGGTCAATCTCTATGACGCCATACTGGCTAATGGTCAGCCAGTTCCTCAGGAGGTCGATTTGTTTGATCGCTTTATGAGCAGCTTTGGTTATCAGCACGAAGAATTTCAACCATTCTTCACCTCTATCGCTGTTAAGAATAACCGCGATTTATTCAGTCACTGATCAGCTGCACGCTCTCACAGGAATGTCTCTGAGAGCGTGATGTGCATATAAATAAACGTCACCGGCAACGACACCACCAATAATCAGGCTCAGGTTTTCTTGGCTTTTTCGTCTAGCTCTGCACGTACTTCTTCCATCATGCTCTTGACTGCGTCATCGCTTAAACGGTACTGACGTTTCAAGCGTTCCAGCGTTTCAGACTCAGCGTCGGAAACGACACCGTCAGCCAACGCTTCGCGTAATTGCTGACCAAAGGCAGCCTTCTTGCGCGACATTTGATTAGAGAATGCGGAGGCAACGATACCCGTCATGATGGCCGACATACACACACCTAAAAAGCCAGTTGTCAGCGCAATGATTTCACCCATTGGGGTTAAGTCTTCAACGTTACCGTAGCCCGAAGTAATCGTAATGATTGCCCAGTAAATGCAAGCGGGGATGGATCCGAAGTGATCAGGTTGTGAGTGACCTTCAGAGAAATACATCAGCGAAGCCGAAACAATCGTCGCTATCGTCAGTAAAAACATGGCGGAGACAAAAGCTTGACGCTCTGATGAAATCGCATGAAACAAATCTTGTAGTGCAGTGTTGTATTTCGACAGCTTAAGAATACGCAGTAAACGAAGTACGCGCAGCACGCGTAAATCGAGAAACGGGAAGAACGTATGCAGGTAGTAAGGCATGGTCGCAAAAAAATCAACTAAGCCGAAAAAGCTAAACACGTATTCGCGCCGTCCCTTCCAGGAGCCACCGTTCTCAGCGGCATAGCGAACGCCATATGACCACGTGCGTAAAACATATTCCGCCGTAAAGAACATCACGCTCCAGAATTCAAACTCATGGAAAAAATCTTTGTAAACAGCGTGTATTTCGGGGACCGAATCCAGAATCACTGCGAGGCAGTTAGTTAGGACTACAAAGGTGATGACCCATTCCAAAATTTTGCTGGGAAGGTCGTGTTCTGATCCGTCGAGGATCTCCATGACGCGGTGCTGAATTGAAGCCATTGCGGTGTAATCTCTACGCTTAAAAATGCCGATATCAAAATGAGAAATAGCAGGCTTAAAACTACAAGCCTGCTATCGCATACTAAACCAATAATCGGAGTGCTACTAGTGCGAATGGGCGGCGCTCTGTAAAAACGCCGCGTCCATTTTTAACAATTAGTTAGCAATTTGATCAGATACGCGTTTTTGGTTCGCATCGACCTTTTCACGTAAGGAGATGACTTGCTCGCGCATTTCATTACCCGAGTCCTGAGTGGTGTTGAGCTTTTCTTTCAGATCAACACCGGTACGGAAGGTATCTTCGATGATTTTGCGAGTTTCAACTGAGCTGTTGCGAATAGATTTCGCTACTTCTTCAATTTCTTGTACGCGCATCTCGTTACCGTGGTGGCTTGCGGCTTCCATTTGCTGCTTGAGCTCGCCATCCATCCACTGACCGTTGGAGTCAGCGATCTCATCGATGTAGGTAACCATCTCTTCGTTGAGTTCAGAGAAGGTGTCACTGACTTCGCCGAGTGCTTTAATCGCATCCGCCATTTTCAGTGCAATGGTTGACATCTTACGGTTGATCTTGGTGCGATGATCAAGATACTCAACTTTTACGCGGTTAAGCATAGAAAGTTGGAAGGCTTCTTGGTCAGTATTCGTTGGATTCAACTGCTCAATCATCATGATGCGGTTACGGAATACATCATCCGTCGTACGCATGATCAGCTCACGGTTACCGGCTGCGTGAATCAGATAGCTCTGTTGCGCATCGGTGATATTTTCTTCGATGGTGCTTCGCGAAACTTGAATCTGACCAACGTTGAATTGAACAATCGCTTCAACATCGAAAATCGCGCGCTTACTTTTTGCAATCATATTCTTAATGACATCACTCATAAATATCTCCTGAAATCGAGTGGCTGTTGTACGGGTCTTGGCGTTTTCGCCTTAGACGCCTACGTGAGATTCTTGGGGCACAGTGATCTGGCTCGAACGGCTGAGACGGTTCACATAAATAACGCCCTTGCCCTGTTCATCCATCTTCGCTTCTTCGTAAAGCATTCGATAGATATAGTCGGCCTGGTCGGCAGACACAGTTGCATGGAGAATCTCGGTTTTTGGAATTTCCGGCAAATTACCCGCTAATGAAGCACGGCCAATCGGGTTTCCACGAACGTTGTAGTAATGCGTTTCGTTGATGCCCTTATGGTGCAAAAGCTCCATTAGCGTGTGCGCACCACCTTCGTATAAAACGCAGGTGATCAGACGCGTATAGTCGATATACGGAATAGCCGGATTATCTTGTTGGCTCATAGTGTCCTCCTGTCATGTAACAACGGGTTAGTCTTTCAGGAGGTTAGGCGGTATGTAAGTCGCCGCCTGTATGAGCGGAGTTACATAGATGTAACCCATGCCCGGCGTGTCTAATCTACCCGCGAGGAAAATACGCTCGAAGATACGATCGGTCTGATCTTGAGGGACCATGACACTGATCACTTCGCGCTCAACATCCACGGCTACGCCGAGAATGCCGAGACGCTCACGTACGCCCGTGCCCACGCCCATATGGACGGTGGAGCCCTGTACGCCGACTTCGAGCAGCGAGTTGTTAATCGTATCTGCAAGGCCTTTTTGCACCACGCAGGTAATTAAAGCGACTTCGCTTATGTTTGTAACTTTACGTTTGGCCATTAATTTCCCCTTAATAGTAATTCTTAGTTCGATCTCTGATACTTAGTCGCCGGCGCGTTCGAGGCCTTGTTTGACCTTGTACTGAACATAAACACCGAGCGCCAAGACTACGCAGATAGGTGCAATCGATGCCGCAGCCAGAATACCGAAACCTTCAACCGCGTTAACTGCACCACCAAAACCCAAGCCCATAGCGAGTACGAGAGGGACGGTGACAGGACCCGTAGTTACACCCGCGCTGTCCCAGCCAATGTTCACGAATTCTTCCGAAGACAGCATCGTCAGAACCACAGCGATAACATAGCCAGGTGCAAGGATGTAGAGCAGGTTGTAGTTAAAGATGAGTTTGGTTACACCTAGCAAAATACCGGTAGCAACACCAAACGCGACTGAATACATCAGCATGGATTTCTTAAATGAGCCATTGGTCATGTTTTGCACGGTTGCACCGAGTGCATTCAGTGCAGGTTCAGCCAAGGTGGCACCAAAACCTAAGATCCATGCGAACAGACAGGCAATAATCACACCCCAGAAGCCTCCATACAGAGGGCCGTACTTACCATCTTCACCAGGCATACGCAGTGTCTCAGGCAGAGTGATGTTGGCAAACGAGCCAGGAATCACATTACCTGCTTGTTCACCCAGTGCTGACAAACCGTATTTCAAACCAATGTTGAATACGCACATGCCAATCACTGACAGCACTAAACCGTAAATGATGATGAATGCATTCGGCAGACGTGAACGCAGCACGCCAAACAAAATGAACATCAAGAAAATCACCAATGGCACGATCGCCTGAACCCCATCTTTAATGGGGCCCATTAAAATCTCATCCCACATGGAAGTGGTGCCACCAGAAGCCGTTTGTGCTGCTTGGAAGACCACGGCATTGGCCGCCTTCATTTCATCCACTGAAACGGTCAATCCGAAGTAAGCGCCTAGGGCGAGTACAGCGACTACCGGGAAAATAGATGCCAAAGTCACGATACCGAAACCGGACAATGAGCTATCGCCTTTACCACCCGAGCTAGCCACACCGATACCCAACGCCAGAACCAAGGGTACTGTCACTGGACCGGTGGTTACGCCGCCGCAGTCCCATGCCAAACCTACGATAGAGGCGAGGTTGGGATCCATAGCGCAGTAAGCCGTCAGCAGAACGCCGGGGATTAAGGAAATGTAGATCAGGGGCTTTAAGCTCCAGTCATACAGGAAGCGCATGGTACCGATAATCGCCGCCAGACCCACACCCATACCGACCAATAACACGGTGGATTCGGTTT
>JBIIQR010000233.1:0-3668 GCA_044341985.1 Burkholderiaceae bacterium | reverse complement strand
CCCTCAATCTCAAAGATCCATGGTATGGATGCTCCTGTGCGCGCCTCGATTTCATGATCGGTATCGACAAAACGCTTATTCAAGCGCTTTGCCAACGCTCGACCTATAGTCGTTTTCCCTGAACCCATCAGGCCGACAAGAAAAATATTAGTAGTTGAATTCGACATGCTTGCCCGCAGCGAGCGCTTCTCGCCGCCGATTTCCGCAAGAAAAACCACAGTTTACTGCATTCGCTACGCCGGGCCTTTGCCAGGAAATCTCGATGTGGACGGATTATCTTTCAGCGAGGGAGTCGGAGACTACCCGCGGAGTGATAAATATGAGTAATTCAGTACGATCCCGTGTTTTAGAAGCACTTCTAAAAAGATAACCCAGCACAGGGAGATCACCAAAAAATGGAACCTTGTTCACACCATCAATCTCAGTTTGAGTAAAAATACCTCCCAAAACGACCGTGCCTCCATTTTCAACCTGAACATTGGTTTTTACATGCTTCGTATTGATCGCAAAACTGGAACCTACCGCCACGCCGCGCGAATCTTTGGCCACATCGACAGTCAGAATGATGTTTCCATCGGGAGTGATCTGAGGGGTTACCTCTAATTTGAGGTTGGCTTTCTTAAACTGTATCGAGGTCGCTCCACTGCTCGTGGCTTGTTGATAAGGTATTTCCTCGCCCTGCTCAATAATGGCCGCTTGCTGATCGGCAGTCACGACGCGAGGACTCGAAATGATTTTTCCCTTGCCCTCGGCTTCTAATGCCGATAGCTCAAGATTCAAAAATCGATTCGCCCCTGCAGAGAATAGGCTGACTGCCAAACTTCCGGGAGTAACGCCATTGATAGATGAGGCCGGCATACTGACAAACTGGGAATTGGGGACATAGCTACCTGCCGTGGCGTTTATTTGTCCAGTCTGCTCGCCCACACCCAAGTAATTACCGGTTAGGGCTAGTCGAGATGACCCAGGTAGGTTGATTCCCGGCGTTCCAGATCCACCCCTATTCAAGTCGGTAAATCCCAACTTCACGCCTAGATTTCTACTAAACCTATCATCTGCTTCAACGATACGCGCCTCGATCATCACCTGACGCGTAGGTACGTCGGTAAGCAATATCAATTTACGTACCTCATCCAAACGACTCGGTGTGTCGGTAATAAATAATTTATTTGTTCGCGGCTCAGACGAGGCGCTGCCACGTCGCGACAATATGCTGCCACGCCCTACTTGACCATCGAGACCGAACACCTGTCGAAACGCATCTGCTTTTTGGTAATTGAGTTGAAAGGTCTCGGTCACTAAAGGTTCTAACTCAGAAATCTGCGCGCGCTGCTCAAGCTCTAGACGCTCTTTAGTTAACAACTCGTCCTTCGGTGCTATCCAAAGAACGTTGCCGTTCTTGCGCATATCCAAGCCCCTGGCTTGCATGACAATATCTAAAGCCTGATCCCAGGGCACATCTTTTAAACGCAAAGTCAGCTGACCGCTAACACTATCGCTAGCCACGACATTAAAACCCGTAAAGTCAGCAATGACTTGCAGTAAAGCTCTCACTTCAATATTTTGAAAATTCAGTGATAACTTATCACCACGATAGCCGCGTCCTGCATTAGTCGATTTATTCTGCTCAGCTTTAACTGGACGCACTTCGACCACCAAGCGTTTATCAGTTTGCCAAGCCAGATGTTCCCACACGCCCGTTGGTTCAATAACCATACGCGCCATGTCAGACAGTGTGCTGGCACTGACGATTTGTATCGGAGTGCCAAAATCTTTCACATCCAGCCGACGTCGTAATACATCGGGCAGATTGGTTTTCATGAAATCGATAACTACGGTCTGACCCTGCCTACGCACATCAACGGCAGAGTGGGCCTTGGCAAAATCAATAATGACGCGCCCTGTTTCACCACCGCCACGCCGAAAATCAATATCGAGTATCGTATTTTTTTCGCTAGCGAGAGTACTTGATGCTTCACCTTTGGATTTCACCAAAGCCAATGAAACGCCTTCAGGCTCTGACAGGGTGACGATCACTTCTTGATTTTTAGCTTGCGTTGATAAGACTAAGGGGCGTTTTAATGCAAGCACTAGTCGTGTTCGACCAGCAACCTGAATAACATCTACGTGCCGTAGATCTCCACTATCCAATACACGTCGCAGCTGACCCGTCGCATTAACAGTATTTGCAAAATCTAATACAACACGCGGAGGATTTTGCGTTGTAAAACTTAAAGGTGTAATAGTCGGCAATTGTTTAAAACTGATACGCAGCTCTTGTTTCGTACCGCTACGCGCCACATCGATAGCGGTAATTGCATTGAGGTTTTGGCCTGAATCCGCTTCCGATTCTTTATCAACCGACTGAACGCGTCCAGTCATCATGATAAAAAAAACCAACATCAAACATTTCAAGTGTAGCCATGGTTGCACTATTTTCATTTGGCCTCCCGCATCGACAGCTGCACTCGCCGCTTTATCCAATTCCCATTCGCTTCCTGTATCGTTTCTTCGATTTCAATAGATCCGTCCATAATAGTGATCACCTCACCCAGATCTTGACCAAGGTGATTGCCTTTACGTAGTTGATACAAAATTTTTCCAACTTCTACTAACGCGACACGTTGGCCCGGTCGCCCAAGACTACCGACCATTCGGAATTGATCCAACGGATATGATTCCAGGGGTTCGCGCGACCGTTTCAAATCGGGACGAACACCAGCACGGTCTGAGATATCAAGCAGCAGTGAAATTTTTGAGGCATCGAAAGGATCCATTCGCCCCACGGGCTCATACACGAAGTGCGTCATCGCCAGTGGCGCTGGCAATGACAATGGACTAATGTGTGCAGTGCGACGCACCGTCGCCATCCACTCATTCAGGTTTTCATCGCTGGAGGATTCACATGCTGCGAGACTGAGTAAGGAACAAAAAACGATTGTACGTATCAACTTAATTAAAAAATCGGCACGGAAAAAAATCTGTGCAAACCCATGATTCGCCTGTTCCCCAACTCCAAAAAACCTTTTTATCATTTGGTTTTTTTCTGGCTCGTTAAAAGGTGTTTCGCTTGCTCTTTCCCTTCTTCTTTATCAAGGTAGCGATAGGTGTGAACGATAGCCTCAAACGATAACGCACTTTCTTTTTGCTGATTGATTACCAAATGATCGATGGTGACCACACGAGGGAGATTGGCGATATCGCTAACAAATCCTGCCAGAGCATGATAATTACCGACCAACTTGATAGCAATAGGAAGCTCCGCATAATAGGGACGCAATCGCAGTTGCTCAGGCTTGAATAATTCAAACTGTAATCCACGACCTGTGCCGGCTTGATTGATTTCAGATAGCAGCGCATCCATCTCGGATTTACCTGGCAGCTGCCTCCCAAGCACTTCTACTCTGGCTAACACATCGGCTTTCTTCTGCCTTAACGCATCTAAATTTTGCGCTTGCCCTACTTTATGGCGAAACAACTTGCGTAGCTCACCCTCTTCAGCGCGCGTGATGTCGAGCATTTCCCATTGATCAATCCAACACAACCATGCGCCAGCGGTTATTACGCCAAATAAAAGTGCCGCGAATAACGTCGCTCTTGGGGCCACGGGCCACAGCCCCGGGTGCAGCCCTTGTAGTTGCGTGAACTGTTGCCCCCAAGCTTGCAAA
>JBIIQR010000232.1:0-3678 GCA_044341985.1 Burkholderiaceae bacterium | reverse complement strand
TGACTTTGCGCGGCGAGGTTATAGATTTCATCAGGTTTGACATTTTGGACGATGCGGATCAAGTTGGTGCTATCGGTCAGATCGCCATAATGCAAAATAAATTTTCTGCCGTCGACATGCGGATCTTTATACAGATGGTCAATGCGGTCGGTGTTGAAAAGCGAACTGCGGCGTTTGATACCGTGGACGACATAGCCTTTTTTTAGCAAAAATTCGGCGAGATACGCGCCATCTTGTCCGGTAATGCCGGTGATAAGTGCAACTTTAGGTGTTTGGGCCATTGGATATCTATTTTCGACGAAGTGTGCAGAATAAGCCCGCGATTATCCCAGATATGCGGGGTGTGCGACTAGCGATGGATAGTAAACGTATGTGCTTGGAGGCCGAGAGAGTGCTACTTATCCCCGCCCAAATTGCCAATTTTGTATTGACGCAGTTTCACGTAAAGACTTTGGCGTGAGAGTCCAAGAATTTCGGCAGCGGTAGCGCGATTGTCTTGGGTGAGTTGGAGAGCGGCTTCGATACAGAGTTTTTCTATCAACTCGGTGGTTTCACCGACGATGTCGCGCATAGGTACGCGTCCGACGAGTTCGCTCAGTTGTTCGACTGAACGTGGGATTTCGTGCTGTGATTCACTACCGAGTCGGCGACCGATATCGCGGATGGTGAAGCCGAGTCCACTGACTTCGCCGTGCGGCACTGAGACTGCTGAAATTTCTACCGGTATCGATGCGCCGTTTTCATTGCGCAGATTGGTGGCAAATAATTTTACGGAGCCACGCTGACGCAAATTCGCTAACAGCACATTCAAATCAATCCCCGCGCGGCCTAACCAACGATCCATTGATTGCCCGATTATTTGATCGGCACGACTTAGTTGAACCAGTTCTGTGAAGGCACGATTAGCTGCCAGAATTTCACCGTCGTTATCAGTCACAACAAACGCATCAGGTGTTTGTTCCAATACGCGCAGCACGAGTTCGCCTTGCGCTGCGCTGCTGCTAATCGTTACGTTTGTTTGGTTTTCACTGACGATACGCACGAGCAGCAGCTCGCCACTTTCTTCTTGTATGACAGAGACGGCCAAGGTCATTTGGCCTTTTGCTGAAGGCAGTGACAGTTGATCGGCTTTGCCGCTGGCGCGAACGATTTCGAGCAGTTTCGAAAGTGTGGTGCCTGCTTTGGGATCAAAACAATCGAGGATGTTGCGACCCACTAAACGCCGAACGCTTTCACCCAGCGCGGATGCGGCTGAGGGATTGGCTTCAACGATTTTAAGTGATTTGCCTTCAATGACCATCACGCCTTCGGAGGTCAGGTCAAACAGAATTCGGTAGCGCGATTCAAGATGACGTAAGCGCAGATAATCGCGCTCCATCGCTTGCTGCGCATCGACGAGTTGTTGTTGCAGTATGGATTGCGCACGCAGATCACGACCGAGTGCAATCAGGCGACCGTTAGGGCCTACACGAATAGCGCAAAACGACAGCGGTACATCGGGGCCTGAGGTGGCTTTGACATTCACTTGACGCCAGATAGTTCGTCCATCGGCGTCGGCATCCTTCAACAGTTTTACAATTTTTGGGCGCGTCTCTATCGTGACGATGTCTTCCCAAGATTTACCTACCCAGCTGCGCTGTCCGCCTTCAACGGGTAACGCTGCATGACTGCTAGAGACATCTTGCACAACCCCCCGGCCGTCAACGACGAGCACGACGTCTGCTGCCGCTGAAAGCAGCGCAGCATTCGCTTCTGGACTGAGTCCAGCTAGCGATTCATTGGGGGTTTCAAATTGAGTCACTTAGGGGGAACCAATAGTTGGTCGTAAAACTGTTGCGGGACGGTCGATATAAAAAACGACCGTAAAGTATTTTATTGCACAGGCCAGTGAATTGTGACCGCAATTATAAGGATAATCAAGCTAAACTGTCAGTATTAAGCGTCAATTTAATCTGACGGTCATTTGATAATGGACAAGCTTTGTTGCGAGTGTGATTGCTGAATTGGCATCGTCGGCGACGCCGTCCGCACTCAAGAGTTGAGCGAGTTCGGGTTGCCTTTGTAGCAGGGGGCCCCCAATCATGATGGCCAATTTGGGGTTACGGGAAGTTTTGCGGGCCGCTTTGATGGTCTGAGCCAGTGCAGCAATTTCACCATCCGTGCTGGCTGATAGAGCCAACACGTCAAACCAGTTCGATGAAAGTGAATCTTGGATTTCATTTGTTTGGGGTGAAGGTATGGCTAGAACTACCCAACTTTCGCGTCGAAAAAATTCTGAAAGCATAGACACCCCCAAGGTGTGCTGATACCCCGGCAAAGTGGCAATCAGGATTCGGCGCTCTAAGCTATTAGGTATCTGAGACTTGGCATTGCTCTGAAACGATGGGCTTAAATCGTACAACATGCTTTGAATACGCCACGAACAGAGCGTAACTTCGGTAAACGTGCGCTCATCAGATTCCCATAGCTCACCTAAATAGCGAGCCGAAGCTGCAAGTAGATCTAAATAAATCGCCTCCATCGACGTGCCGATATGCCGGAATTCGTCCACGATGGCGGTAGCCGTGGTGACGTCTTGCGACAACAAGGCTTGGGTGAAGGCGATGACTTCGTTTCTGGAAATAACAGATGTGCCATCGGCGGCTCGTCGTGGATCGCTGTGTGCCAGCATCAGCCGCGGAATGATTTCGGCTTCGACCAAAGATAAAAGCGAGTGTTCACTGCTTTTATTAGGCTTATCATTGTTGGCGCTAGTAATGGCGATTGGCAGAATAGTGCGCTTGTCTGCTTGGTCCATGCATGTCTCCTGCATCGCATCCCAGACGTGACGAGGGTCCGGACGGTCTATTGATTCTGGTTAATACCCGGACGATGCCTGAGGGTTTGATGAGTGTCAACCAAACATTACGTAATCTTTAGTTGACATACTCATCAGTCACTCCTACAGTCCAGAAATCAGTCCCTTGAAGCAAGAATCTACGTAATGTACGAAAACATCGCCAGATCAGTAATGCCCAGACCGCTCTACACACCAGAAGAGCGGGTGCGGCGTGACGCCACGCGTTGGACCATCGTTCAAGGCGTGCTGGCACCTGTGCAATTTCTTGCTCTTATAGTGAGTGTGATTTTAGTGGCGCGCTTTCTGCAAACTGGCGAAGGCGAAACAGCCGCCACGATCTCTATTGTGGTTAAGACCATGCTGCTGTACGCCATCATGATTACCGGCTGCATCTGGGAGAGGGTGGTTTTTGGCTGCTATCTATTCGCTCCCAGTTTCTTTTGGGAAGACATGTTCAGCATGATGGTGCTGGCGTTGCACACCACGTATTTGGTTGCGCTTTACACCGGTAACTTGCCAGTGCATGACCAAATGATATTGGCCTTAGTGGCCTACTTCACGTATGTCATTAATGCGACGCAATTTTTACTAAAGTTGCGCGCAGCTCGTTTGCAGCAAGGGAAGATGACGAATGAAGCGGCTACGTCTATTACTAGGCAGGGAGCGCACGCATGAATGCCGTGATTCCTATTCAAACCGATGGCGGTTGCTCCGATGCGCCAGTATTGCGAGAGCGCGGTCAGCGCGAAGTATTTTGCGGCTTAACGGGCATTATTTGGCTGCATCGCAAAATACAAGATGCCTTCTTTTTAGTGGTTGGTTCACGCACCTGTGCGCAC